>CASDYC010000006.1 GCA_949285665.1 uncultured bacterium | reverse complement strand
CGTCATGAGTGGTGGAGAAGTATTAGGAATTACAAAAATAAGTTTTCCTTTAACTTCTTCATTTGATAAATTTTTGTCTTATTTCAATGCTTCATTTTTAACTGTTTTTAATTTAGATTATTTTTTAAATTTTTTTGGTGGACTAGGTTCTTTTATATCTAATTTTAATGTTATATTTTTTGTTTTTATTTCTTTACTTTTATGTTTATTTTTACTTAATATTGTTGTTTTTTCTAATCAAGATCCTGAAAAGGTTGGTTATACTAAAGGGTTCGTTAGGTGGAATAATTTTTATAATCGTTGGTTGATTAAAATTGAGTATTTTATTAGATGCTTTATTGATTATTTAAAAGAACATAGATTATTTATTTTTGCTTATTTGTTTATTTCTTTATTTTTTAGCAATGTTCTTAATATATTTATAGATTTTTTTGGTTATTATTTTCAATTTGCTACATATTTTAATCCTGTTATTATTTTTGAATTTGTTTATTCTTCTTTATATTGTTTATGGCCTATTTTATCAATTATTCCTTTATGGTTATTTCTTATTATTGTTTATATAGTTTTTGATTTTTTAAGAGTTAGACGAGCTATAAATAAATTATGTTCATTAGATTATAAAAATAGGAATTTTATAGAGGAAAGAACTGGTGTTGTTAATGTTGTTACAGGATTTGCTGGAAGTGGTAAGACTAAATTAGTTACTGATTTAGGAAGAAGTGCAGAGCAATTATTTAGATATAACCTTTTAGATACATTAAATAAGTACCAATCTTATTTTCCTAATTTTGATTTTCATAATTTTGAATCTTTTATTTTAGAGTATAAGATAAAAGGTTTACTTAATAATAAGTCTCAGATTGAAGATTTTATTTTAGAAAGAAAAAATAAATTTTTCGAACTCTTTGAAAGCGATGATCTTGATTTTGATGTTTTGTTAAAATTAACTTTTAATTATGATTTTAGACATTATCGCATGAGTTATTATAATGGCTTAATTGAAGTATCTTTTTTTGATTTTTTAAAAGAGTATGCATCAGCTTTCTTTTATTATTCTTTAGAAAATCCATTATTATTTTCTAATTATTCTATTAATGTTGTTTCTTTAAAAGTAAACTTTGAATATTTTCCTTTGTGGCAATATCCTTATTTTTCAATTGACGGAAAGACTTTAAATTATATTGGCCATTTTTCTCATATTGTTAATATGGATTCACTAAGATTAGGTAAGAAGTTTGATTATCATACTGGAATATTAGGATTTGGAGTTGTTTGTTTTTGTGAATTTAATAATGAAAGAGGCAATCAAAAAACGAATATTCGATTTAAGTATGATGATTATTCACCTAATCCTATTAATGATGAAATGAATAAATATTTAAAGCTTGCTAGACATCCAGCAGTTATTGATTACAAGAGTTATTTTAAATTATTTACTGATATGCAAAGAGTTGGTGATACTTCATTATCTACCGTTGAACTTGCTGAAGCTATTATTTTTATAAAATCTAAAATAAAGAAAAATAGTTTGTTTTTGCGGGTTTTTGAGCCTATTATATGTGGTTTTTTATCAAATTTAAGAGATAAATTCGTTGTGAAATATCGCATGAGTAGGAATTATTATTCTTTGTTTTATTGTTTAGTTTTATTCTTTTTAGATCCTTTTAAAAGATATTTAGAAAGAAGAGAAAATATGTTTGGTTATGAGAAGATTCTTTTGGATGTTTCTTCTGGACTTGATGAAGTCAAAGAAGAATATTCTTATTATTTGTTGAACAAAAAAGCTTTAGCTAATGCTTATGCTACGGATACGCATTATGGTTTCTTTAAGAGAAATTTAAATGCTCAATCTTATAGTATTGACGATATTCCTTGTTATAAAAAACTACATGCTGATTTTGATGAGTTGAAATCTCAAAATTCGTATTTGGTTAATGATTTAGATAATGTTTTTAAAGATGAAAGTGATGGTGATAATTTATGAGTGAAAAGTTAAAGAGCGGTAGCGAAAATTTATGTCTAGGGGGGTTGAGTAATACCCCCCTAGACAACTCATTTTCAATTGAAAATAATGTGTGTATTGATTATTTAAAAATACGATTTAATTCGCTTTTTTCTCCTCT
>CASDYC010000005.1 GCA_949285665.1 uncultured bacterium | reverse complement strand
GATGGAGTTGATGATAAGATTTAATAGAAAATATAACATTATGACCTAAATGGCCACTAGCACCAGTAACATAATAAGTAATCATGAGTATATTATAGCAATAAAATTAGTCTGATTAAATTTATTTGTTTAAAGTTTCTTAGATATAAAATTTACGTAAATATTATGCGAATAAAAAGTTTATTGTGCTATAAAAAGTTTTTAGTGCAAAATCACAAACTAAAACTTCATTGGTAGAGGCAAGGATGTTTAGTCAGTTATACTAAATTTATATTAATAATGTGCTAATTTTCGCTAGTTTTGGCACAAAAAAAGGTTTGAATATCCGTTTTTAGCGTATCAAACCTATGCTTTCAATATGGTGTTTCTGGAGAGATTTGAACTCTCACAACTTATATAAGTTACAAGCTTCTGAGACTTGTGCGTCTACCAATTCCGCCACAGAAACACTTATAATTACACTTTTGGATTAATGTGAATATTGACATGAATTACTTCAAAAAAAGTATTTTCAATCTTTTTTTCAATTGATGCAGCAATATCATGACCATCTTTAATACTCATATTCGCATCTAAACCAATTTCTAAATCAATATATACTCTTTCAGCAAATACTCTACTTCTTAATTTATCAATAGAAATAACTTGTGGATATTCTTTTTTAATTAATTTTTTTATTGCAGAAATTTTGTCGCTATCCCAAGCTTTATCAACTAAAGCATTAATGTTTTCGATCATCATTTTAATTGCAACATAAATTAATAATATAGCAACAACAATCGACATAACGTAATCAATCCAATATATTTTTAAATAAATTGCAAAAAC
This sequence comes from uncultured bacterium, assembly GCA_949285665.1. Lineage (GTDB taxonomy): Bacteria > Bacillota_I > Bacilli_A > RFN20 > CAG-826 > Alectryobacillus. Next base: position 14,743 of record CASDYC010000005.1, on the reverse strand, counting down.
AATACCAATTAATGATAATATCGTACCAATACTATCAAATAAATGGTCATATGATGCAGCTTTTAAAATATTTGATTTAGTTTGTTTTTGAAAAATTTTACAAACAATAAATAATGTTAATTTTATACAAATTACAGCAATTGAAATTATTAAAGCAACTAAAGTTGGACCTTCATATCCTTCACCATTTGATCCAACAATATTAATAAGACCAGTTATTCCTTCATATATAATTAATAAACCGGAAAAAATAACAATCATCTCAAATATTACAATTGATATACTTTGAATTCTTTGATGACCATATTGATGGTCACTATCAGGTTTTTTACCACCTAATTTTGTACCAACAAAAGTAATAACTGAAGTAACAATATCTCCAAAGGAATTTATAGCATCAGAAATTAACGCCTGAGACTTACCAAAAATACCACCGAATAATTTTCCTATTGCTAACAAAATATTACAAAAAAATGTTGAGAATGTTATTCTTCCTTCAATTTTAAATTTTCTATCATAAAATTGATTTTTTTCATTTGCTGTACTCATAAAATTTCCGTCCTAAGGTAGAATATAATTTGCCTTTTTGTATAAATAATACCAATCTTTTTTATTTAATTTAATTTTACTTCCATTATATGAATCAATGATGTGATCATAATTCATAGAACCAGTAACGATATATATTTTAGACCAAATTGATGACAAAAATGAAGTAGCAATTCCACTTTTGTTTGTTTTGTATTTAATTGACAGTTCTTCTAATGCTTTATTTAGTTCTGGAAATTTCTTTTCATCAAAAATTGATCCTTCAATAAATCCATATTGAAATGGGGACCAACATTGTAATTCTATATCATTATTTTTCATAAAATAATATGTATCGCTAGTTGTACTTGTACCATCTTTATTATTTATATTAAAATTTAATCCTTCTGAAATTAAATTTAAATGACCTAATCCAAGTTGCAATTGATTAATATTAATTGGTTTATTTAAATACTTATCTAAATAAATAATCATTTCTTTTGAAAAATTGCTTACACCAAAGTTTTTAATTATTTTATTATCTAATAAGTAATTTATTGCTTCTGCAACTTCTTTATTATCAAAGAAAACATCTGGTCTATGAAGTAATAAATTATCAATATAATTTGTATTAAGTCTTTTTAAACAATTATTTACTGAATTAATGATATAGTCTTTTGAAAGATCATAACCAATATCAATGATAATTCCAACTTTTGTTTGAATTATCATTTTATTTCTAAAATCTGGATGATTTTTAAGAAATCTGCCCATATATTCTTCACTTTTTCCATTATTATAAATATCGGCTAAATCAAAGTAATTTAAACCTTTATCTAATAACTTTAAAATAAGTTTTTCAAAATCATCATAACTTAAACTACAGCATCGCATTAATCCAATAATTATTTTTTCCATTTTATAAATACCTCTTAATAAAATTATCTACTAAATTTATATATTCATCACCATAATCTGTTAAGCAGCAAACATGAATTGATTTATCGAAAACTCTTAATTCTTTTTCTTTAATTGGTAATGATTCATAACATTTATAAACCATATTTGTCGGAACAAAATCATCAGCTCCTCCATGAATAAATAAAGTCGGAATTTTTGATTCTTTTAAATTAGAAATAGCAGAATTCTTTTTTAAACTAATTCTATGAAAAAAGGAGAAAATTGATAAACTCGATAATAAAATCCAAGAAGGTATAAATTTAAAATTCTTTTTACCAACATGTTTAAATTCTTCATAAGTAGATGAATATCCACTATCTTCAATAATTACTTTAACATTTGTATTATTTAAATATTTTGAAGCACCCATAATAATTGCGGCGCCCATGCTCCAACCATATAAAATAATTTTTATATCACTACCAAATCTTTTATTTAAATAATTTACCCAGTTAACAACGTCGTATACATCTAAACAACCCATCGTAACGTATTTACCGCTACTTTCACCACAACCTCGATCATCTACCATTAAAATGTTGTAACCTTTTTGATAAAATTTTGAGCAAAAATAAGATGTTTCTTTTTTATTGCCGCGATATCCATGAACAGAAATAATAAAGTTTTTGGAGTTTTCAACTTTAAATAATTTGCCTTTTAAAACTACTTTTTTAATACTATCGATTTTAATATCATCATTTGGTGTATTATTGTACCAATCTTCATTAAATTTTAACTTAATATCAGTTGGCACCATTTGCATTTTTGTTTTTCTAACAAAAGCAATTTTAAAACAATAGTATCCAATTAAAAGATATAAAACTAATAATACAAATAAGATAGATCCAATTACAATACCAATTATCATAAAATTAAATTAATTCCCAAGGTTTTAATAAAATTGGCTTTTGATCAAGAAGTTTTAATGTTTCTTCGTTTAAATATTTTTTATTTATGATAACTTCATAAACGTATTCATTAAAGTAATCATCGCTCATAACAAAATAACCATTATTAGGATTATCTTTATCGCCCCATGAATTTTCTACTTTCCATCTATTAGTTGTTCCATCATCTAAGACATTAACACCTGTAAAAGCCATTGCGTGGTTACAAGTAGAAAATTTGGTTGTAGCACGTTGCTTTTTATTCATTGAAAATTTTGTTTGAAATAAATCACCATAATCATATAAATTACAAGACATAACTCCTTTTGTAAAATTTGCTAGTGTTAAAACATCGCAAGCAAACCAGCAAATTTGATTGTCTTTTAAAGAATTAATTAAAGCACTTTTGATATTTGAAATAGTTGTATTAACAAGTTGTATATTTTTACCACCAATCATGTTATTAACAAATTCTGATTCATAAACATTGTTCAAAGATATTTTTTCAGTTTCAATATTAGTTACATTTACAAATTCTTCTAAATCTAAACCAATAAAATCTTCATAAAACTTTAATGGAGTTAAATTTTTAACAATGTAATAATTATTATCTTTATCATTGTATTCAAAATCAAAATTAGTAATTGGTTTCCCAAAACAAACAGTTAAGATATTATAAATATCACTAAGCATGTCTTTTACAAGCTCATTCAAGTTTTCTTCTTTTGATTCTCTTAAAATTAAAGCATCTTCTTTTAATTTAGCATTTAAAATAAAATTTAAATTACTTGTACTTTCGCTAGAAACAGTTTCTTTCATTAAATATTGAGGAATTACGCCATATTTTTTAACTAAATTTACAAAATAAGACCATTCACCGCCATCAGCTGCAGCATTGTTTAAATAATATTCTATTTCTCTTGATGAAATATCTAAATTTCTAGTTTCTACAATTTTATTTAAGAAAAAATTTGCTTTTTCAAGTTTGTCAAAAAAAGTTAAATATATTTGAGAGAAAGCGAAATCGTCTAAATTATATTTTTCCATTAATTTATTTCTAAGCATATTCAAACCAGCAAATAACCAACATCTACCGGATTGTTTTTGATTAGAAATTTTGCCTGTTTTTACATTAATGTTAAAAATGTTTGGACATTTATCGATTTCTTGCTTATTTAGTGCTGTATTATTAATTCCATTGTTAATAACTGCATTCGTTGATACTTTTAAAGTATTGTTTTTTTCATAATTTTCTTCAAATTTTTTTAAATCATTAATTTCTACTTTGTACATATTTTTACCTCATTAATTTTTAAACTCTATTATTATATAATAGAAGCATGAAAATTGAGTTAAATATTAAAGATAAAAATAAATTTAATGAATTATATAATCAAAAATTACTAAATATGACAATTGATGATATGTATAATGAATTTTTATTTTATTTTAATGTAAGAGAGGCAAATAAATATAAAAACGTTTCAGAATATTTTAATAATTATTTTGATCTTGATGATGAAGATTTAATTGTAATTAATCAATATAATTCAAATAACTTTAAATTACTAAACATTAATGATTATTTACAAAATCAATACTATAAAAATATTATAATAGATACACCAATTAAATTTAAAAATTATGAATTATGTTATGAAAAATACGACAAATCCTCATTATTTTATTACGATAACATTAAAGTTGAAGAAAATAATTATAAAGAAATTACACCAATTGGATATTTTTTAAATGATTATAAATATTTATGTTTAAAGAAGGATAATATCACTTGGATGAGCATCACTCCTCATGAAATTAACACCATGAAATATTACATTGAACAAGTTAAAGGTAATGTTTTAGTACTTGGTTTAGGATTAGGATATTTTCCTTACATGATTTCACAAAAAGATGAAGTTAAACAAATTGATATTATTGAGCTTGATAGAAATGTTATAGAAATTTTTAATACATTTTTAAAACAAAAATTTAATTATATAAATAAAATAAATATCATAAATCAAGATATGTTTAAATATGTCAAAGAACACGATTTAAAAAATTATAGTTATATCTTTTGTGATGTTTATCATGATAATTTGGATGGACTTGAAATTTATTTAAAACTTAAATCTTTTGAAAAATATTTAACTTCTGCCAGAGTTTTTTATTGGATTGAAGAAACTTTCATATGCAATATAAGACGTATTATGTTAGATTTATTTTACGAATCAATTAACAATATTTCATCAAACGAACCTTATGAAAATAAAGTTTTTGATGAATTATTTAATAAACTTTCAATTTATTTTAAAGATTTAAAGATTGATACTTATGAGAAAATTCATAATCTATTAAAAGATGATTCAATAAAAGAAATAGTTACAAAATTACACTATCATTAATTCTTTTGTTTTTATATTTTTCTTTTAATTTTTCAATACTATTATCAACTTCTTTTATAGTTACATTAATATATTCATAATCACCAAATGAATAATATTTAGAAATACTTAAACTACATACTTGTTTATCATCATCGTATGCAATTTTATTTAGCGCATCAAGTATTGTCTTTGCAATATTATCAAGGTCTTTATGAGTTGGACAATAAATTAATAAACTATTAGAAATTTTTTTAAATCTAGATAAATTTTTTGGCGCTTTAAAATATGCTTCAATATTTACATCTAAACTTTTATTTCCAAAATTAAAACCCGCAGTTTGATTTAAATACTCAATTTTAATTAAATTTTCATAATTAATTGTATTTTTTGGAGTATAAATAATTGGATAAGAATTATTTATAATCTTAACTCGAGGTCTTGCTTTTGTTTTAATATCACCATGTATTACAAAAGATACTAACTTATTTTTTTCATCCATACTAAATAAGTCGTATATATTTTTAAGTTTTTCCCAAAAAAATTAATTTTTTTATTTTTTTGTATTAATTAAATCAATTGGAGTAATAATTCCTTCAAGTTTATTATTTTTATCACCATCTTTAGTTACAAAAATAATTGGTAATCTTTTTTTGTATTTTTGTTTTGAAAATTTAAAATAATCATTTAATTCATCAATATCATCATCAAGTGATACAAAAATATATCTTAAAGACAATTGATTCTTTAGATCTAAAAACTTTAATATATCAGCTACTTTAGTATTTTTATTAATTTCAATATTATTTATATATAAATTTAGTAAAACATCTGAATTAAATACACCAATTACCTTAAATTCATCATCTAAAATTGGAATATTTGAATAACCATTATTTACAATGTTAGAAATTAAATAATCCATACTAGAATCTAGCTTTGCATAAGTTAAATCTTTTGTTTTAATCATGATATCTTTTGATTTAATTGGATTTTTTAAATAATCAATAATTTCATCTAATAAATTTATTATTTCATTAGAAATCTCGAATAAATCATTTATTATTCCAGATTCATGAATAAATAAATTTCTTACTTTTCTTAGAGTATTTAATTTATTTGAATAAGTAATTTCTAATTCATTATTACTTTTTTTAAATTTATTAATTAAAAATATAATTGCTGAATCATTATCATCAAGATGATAAATATTGTCAATTAAATTATCTAATTCGTTATATTTTTTTATAAATAGTTCGTTATTTGTTTTTTGTTTATTCATATTTTATAAAGTGTTAAGATTTAACTTCTATTATTATTTTAATAATTAAAATAATTAATTAAAACACTAATTATTTTCATTATTTATTTTATATAAACGATAACCGCCTGCTAAATGATAACAATTAAAACCTTTTTGAGCTAAAATTCTATAAGCATAATAACTTCTAACTCCACTATGACAAATTATATAAATAGTTTTATTTTTATTTAATTTATCTAAATTATCTCTTAATTTATTTACTGGAATATTAATTGAATTTAAAATATGACCATTATTAAATTCAACTTCATCTCTGACATCTAAAATAATGGAATTTGGAGTATTAACAATATTTTTTATATCCTCAAAATAAAATTGTCTTACTAAACCATTGACTAAATTTTCAGCAATAAAGCCAATCATATTAATTGGATCTTTTGCACTAGAAAATGGAGGAGCATAAGAAAGTTCAACATCTGCTAGATCAGTTATTTTGATATTAAATTTAATTGCCATTGCAATTAAATCAATTCTTTTATCAACTCCATCTTTTCCAATAATTTGAGCACCTAAAATATTTAAGTTATTTTTGTCAAATAAAACTTTAATGCTCAATTCATTATGATTTGGATAATATGAAGCATGATTATTAGGAGATAAGTAAATTTTTTCATAATCAATATTTTTTCTTTTTAATAATTCTTCACTAAAACCACAACTTGCAACTGATAAATCAAAAACTTTTAAGATGCTAGTTCCAATACCTTTAGTAGAATATTGAAGTTTTTCACGACAAATTGAATTAGCAAGACCTCTTCCTTCTTTATTTGCTAATCCAGCAAGAGGTATTAAAATTTTATTATCATCAATTTTTGATTTAATTGCAACTACATCTCCAATTGCATAAATATCCTTATCACTTGTTTTAAAAAAATCGTCAACTTTAATACTATTTTTAATATCTAATTCTAAGTTAGCAAGTTCAGCTAATTTAGAATTAGGTCTTACTCCCATTGCTTGAATTAAAATGTCACAATCTAAATAAAAATCATTTAAATAAACTCTAACTTTATTATCTAATTCTTCAATTTTACTAACTTTACTATTTAAAAATAAATTAATATTATTATCTTTTAATTCTTTATGAACAAAACTTGCCATTTCATAATCAAGATTTGCTAAAACATGGTTTGATCCTTCAATTAAAGTTATATCTAAATTTAATAATTTTAAATTTTCAGCTATTTCAAGACCGATAAAGCCACCTCCAATTACAATTATTTTTTTAGCATTTAATTTATTGATACTATCTTTTAATTTAAAAGAATCTTCAACATTTTTTAATTCAAAAACTCTCTCATTAAGAGGAGCGATTTTAATTGCTTCACTACCCGGAGATAAAATTAACTTATCATAATTATCTTGATAAATTGTATTATTACTTAAGTCTTTAATTGTCAATATTTTATGTTCTTTATCAATTAAAATAACTTCATTATTTACAAAAACATCAATATTAAATCTATTTTTTAAACTTCTTGGAGATTGTAGAGTTAAGTCTTTTTTATTATTTATTACTCCTGATAAATAATAAGGGAGTCCACAATTTGCATATGAAACATAATTAGATTTTTCATAAATTACAATTTGACAATTTTCATCTAATCTTCTTAATCTACATGCAAATGAAGCACCACCTGCAACGCCACCAATTATTACATACTTCATAGTTATTTTTCTTTCTTATATTTTAAATTATAAATTAAAAAAATATTTAATTAAAATCTTATTTACTTAATTTTAATTAAATAATTTCTTAATGCGTTTTTGTTAATATTTAAACCAATAAATACAGCTTCACTATTTTTTATTTCTTCTGCAAAATATAAAACTAAATTATAAATATTATTAGATATTTCAAAATGATATGTTTTATTTTGAATTTTAATAAAACCTTTTGACCTAATAATATCTCCATAACCCCTCTTGTAATATCTTCTAATAAAGAAATTAATTCAAATTCACTAATTAAATTTATGTATTCTTTTAATGAAAAATTAACTAAATCTGGAGTTTTAATATCGCAACATAAAACGTATTTTGATAATAAAATTATTTAATGTTATTAATAATAAATAAAACCAAAATTAAATAAATTAAAATCTTATATTAAAATCATCAAAATCTAAATCATCTTTATGATTATTTAATTCTTCAACCGTTGCTTTAAGCATATCAAAGAATTGTTGTTGTTCATGATCTAAATCTTTTTTTGAAGAAAACCCCATTCCAATAATGCCAAGAGCAAAAATTAATTCATTCAATTCTTTTTTGTTCGAAATATGTGGCTTTTCCCCACTTGTTTCTTTATATAATTTTTCAATTACATAAACTGCATCATCACTTATTTTATACATAAATTACTCCTTTGAATTAAGTTAACATATTTTAACTAATTTTTGAATAAATAATAACTTAACAAATATAAAATATGTATAAATAAAAGGATTTGCAACTTCAAAAACTCTACAAATCCTTTATATTTTTTATTTTTTTATAATATTTTTATCTTAATACTTCTGGTAAAACAGCATCACTTGGAATACTAGTTTTATTTACATCTTTAATAGTAACTTTTGCATATTCTTCATAAGTGTATTCATTAATAACTTCTGCATCAAAGTTATAATCTCTTGAATAGAATATAACATCTAATTGATCTTTTACATCATTTAATTTAAAGCTAGCTCTTTCAACATAAGCATCAGACATATAAATAAATGAACAAAGATCAGCAATATATTGATAATCTTGAGTATAAATTGAACCATCATCTGCTGCAATAAAGTTATCTAATGCACCTTGAGCGAATTGACCTAAATATGATCTTTCAAAGATTGAATAAATATCTGTTGGATGGCTATTAATGGTAAATGGAACAGTATTTCCATCATCATCAATATATTCTTCTCTAAATTCATAGAAATATCCAGATTCACCTTTCATTAAACCATCTTTATAATATCCAGAATAATAAACATCTTTGGTATAAAAATCGTCATCTTCATCTTTATAAGTATCACCTTCACCACTATGGAAGTGAACTCTGAAGTTTTGATATTCAGCTAAATCTTCAAAGAAAGTTAAATAATCTTGATGAGTTTGACCTAATATACTTGGATCAACTAAACTTGTAGCATTAGTTACATCTTGAGAAACAGCTGTATTAATATTAGTTAATGTATATGGGGTTGTTTCTCCTCCTCCAAGTAGTGAGTCATCTTTTAATTCTAATAAAATTGACCCATCTTCATTTAATGTAATATAAATTGCACTAATATAAGAATTTCCAGAAATATTTAAAATATTTGTAAATACTTCAATATAATTTGTACTACTTGTGTAATATCTAGGATTACTACCAGCTAATAAATAGAAAGTTGAAAAGTCAATATTTTCAAAAGTATATTGATCTTTATATTCATCGGCGGTTAATATATCAGAATAATTAATTTCATAAGTATTGCCATTTTTTAAAAATCCATAATACTTATCATCTTTTTTAACATAACTTCTATCTCTTCCAATTGGTAAATCATATTCTTCATATCTACCATCTTCTGTAACTGTTAAAGAAGTCATAAAATAATCGTCACATTCAACATTAAATGATTTAATATCTTTAAAAGCAGCAACTAAATCTTCAGTATTAGGATTAGAAGCTAATTTTGGCATATTTCCAGTTTTTAAATAATCATCAACTGCTTGTAGACTTGCATTATTAATATCAGTTACTGTTGCTTTTGCTTCAAGAGAATTTCCATCATAAAATTCAACATAAATTGAATCTTCACCAGTAATATCAATAATTACTGTATCAGAAAGTGTATCTAAAACAGAAAAATAATTTGCAAAAGATTGAACATTAAAATAATCTCTTGAAATAAATTTTGTATCACTGACTTTAGTAAATTTAGAATAATCAACTCTACCTAAAGAGAATAATTCTTCATATTCTTCTTTACTAACTGCGTAATCAAAATCAACATCTAATACATTATCTTTATATGTAAATAAATGAGCTTTATCATCTTTTAAAACAACTGCACCCTCTAAAGAATTTGGATCAAAATAATAACCGTTTCCAAGTAAAGTTTGGAATTTTAAATTATTTGCATAATCAGTAACGGTCATTAAGCAAGAAAAATCACCTTCACCAAATAAATTAGCAAGAGTTTTATCATCACTTGTAATAAATTCAGGATATTGATCTAAAGCTAAGAAATCTGCAATTGGTTTATATGAAGTATTATTTACATCATAAAATGTACCTTTAATTGACAAATTATCATATATTGTATTTAATTCAAAATATAAGTTATTTTCTGAATCTAAAGATACTAATACTTCATCAAGATATACATTACCATTATAATAAATGCTTGTATTTGTAGCATGAGCAAAACTTTCAACAACTGCGGCATTTGTGATACTATAAACGCCATCTTTAACTTTTGTTCCAACACTTGCTAAATCAAAGCTAATAGTTTGGAAGTTTTCTTTAAAAACTTCTTCCATTCCCATATATGGCATTTTTAAAAATGCCATATCATCATATACACCAAATTCATAAGTAGTTCCATCTTTCATTAAGACATAACCAGTATCATTAAATGAATCAAAGAAATAATTAGAATTTTTATAAATTTTATAAGGTGTAGTTAATGCAGTTCCAGAAAAATATGTAATAGAATAATTATCATTTTTTAATTCATCTATTTTATTTTGGATTTCTTTTATATTATCAACTTCACTAGTTGTAGTTGTAGTAGTTGTGGTAGTTGTTGTAGTAGTTGTAGTAGTTGTAGAATTTGAAGATAAACTACTTGATGTTGGATTATTATCACAACTTACTAAAAACAATGATAATAAAGAAAATACTAATAATTGTTTTTTCATCTATTTAAACCTCTTATTCATTTACTGTTAAAGTAATATCAAATGTAGCACTTGGGGTATTTTTATTAGCAATTCTTAAAGTTGCAGTACCTGGAGCAATTGCTTCATATTCTCCCCAGTACTCATCATACTCAAATACTAATGTACCTGGAGCACTAGTTACACTTACAATTGTAAATTCATCATAATCAAGAGCAGTTGAAGGAGCATATTCAGTTACTTCGATATTATATGATACAATACTATCTCCAACTTTTAATGTATTTGTTTTATTATAGTCAGCAGCTTTAATTTCAGATGTAAAATAATCGTCAACATTTAAACTGAATTCACTACCATCTAATAAAGTATTTTTATCAACTGTTAATTCATAAGTTGATGTTTCTTCAACAGTAGCATCATCTTTTAAAACATCATTTTTAACATCATATGAATCATCTGTATAAACTAATATAGTATAACTAAATTTATTAATTACACCAGTTTTTGTCATTTCCATTTCTAATGAATATGTTTCATAATCAGCTGCAGTACCACTAGCCCATTTAAATAAATAATGTCCTTGACCAGTAACTTTAATAGTATCTCCAAGACTAACGCTACTAATATCAAATACTGTTTCTCTCATACTATCTTTTGAAGGAGTTGGTAATTCACTAGCAGCATTAATAAATTCACGATTGCTACTAACTTCTTCTTTAGCATCATCTATTGAAATTTCATCACCAACTGGCATGTCACTTATTTGATGTTTAAGTACATAACCGCTGCCATTTGCAAATAAACTTACATCATAAAATGTATTATCTTTAATTTGTTTTATTTGTTTTTCAATTTCACCTTTATTATCTTCTTCAACATATAAAACCTCATTATCATAGTGATAAACAGTTGTGGTATAATCTCTAGACCATGAACCATCTGTTTTTTCTTTTACAGTTATTTTTCCAACAGTTTCTTCTGCTTTTGCACTTGTTTCATTAATATATGATTTTAATTCTTGAACAGTTTCAAATCCTTCAAAAGCTTCTCCAACGGTTATTTCAAGAGAATCGGATAATTGTGAATTTAAATCTTTAACACTAATTGTTGCCATTCCAACACTTAATGCTTTTACTAATCCTTTATTATCAACTGTTAAAACTTTTTCATCGCTTGATGAAAATTCTAAATTTACATCTGCATTTTCATCATACTCAACACTTAATGTAACTTCTTGATTAACTTCCATATTAGAAGATCCAGTTAATTTTAATGTTTTAGTTAAAACTAATTCACTTGTAGTTGTTGTCGTAGTTGTATTTGTTGTAGTTGTTGTAGTATTAGTTTGAGTTGTAGTTGTAGTTGTGGAATTACTTAACGAAGTTCCATCATTATTACAAGAAACTAACATTGATAAACATAATACTGATATAATCAATCCTTTTTTCATTTGTTTCCCCTCCAAAATCGTTAATATTATAATATAAAATTATAATATTTAATAAATAAATTATATAAAAAATCAAAGTTATGCAAGTTATTTAAGTTTTAGTTAAATAAAAATATATATGCAAAAATTTTAATTAATTCGATCGCTACTGCTAAATAACAGCTCAATTTTTTTAATACAACATCTTTTTTAATTTAAAAACATAAAATAATATGTTTTATTCAATACAAAATAATTTTATATGACACATTTTACAATATTATTCAGTTAACAAATTAAAAATTGTAGGAGGTTAAATTTAAAGTATGAACAGAGAAAATTTTCTTAGTGAAGTAATTGGGTTAGACGAAATTAAAGATGAGTTATTTAATGTTGTTAAATGGTTTAAAGAATCTGAAAAATATGAGCAAAAAGGATTATCTGTCCCAAAGGGCGTTATTTTATATGGACATCCTGGAAATGGTAAGACAATGATTTTAAGAAATATTGCACATTGTCTTGATATTCCAACATATATATTTCCAAATAATGACAAAAATATTATTGAAACTATTGATAGTTTATTTAAAGAAGCCAGTAAAAATAAAAAATCTATCATTATAATTGATGAGTTAGATTTATTATTTGCTGGGGATGATAGCTCATATATTCAAAGATCACTTCAAGAACACTTGGATGGAATAGAAAAAAACGAAAATGATATATTAATATTAGCTGCTTGTAATCATATTAGCGACATTCCTCGACCAATCAGAAGACAAGGTAGATTTTCAAGATCCATTGAAGTCGATTGTCCAAAATTAGCTGATATAAACAAAATATTAATCAAATTATTTAATGATTTTAATATTGAAAATAAAGATGTAATTTATGATAATTCATTAGCAAAATTATTATCATGGAAAAATTTTACTGAAATTAAATCAATTATTAACGATACTTTAATTAGATTTTCTAATAAAAAAGAATTAACATTAGATGATTTCTTAACTTCTTATAATATTATCTTTAGTGGATATTACGAACATAAAATAAATCCTCCATATGAAATTTGTATTCATGAAGCAGGTCATGCTTTAGTTGCAAATAAATATAAACAATTTGTTGAGCATAATTATATTATTATTAAAGAAGATAGTGGTTTATATGAATCAAGTGATCCAAAAATGTCTTATAAAAATAAATTAGCTAGAATTCATATTGCTCTTGCTGGAACAATTGCTGAAAAAATTATATTTAATAAAAATACTTATGGTGGAAATGAAGATGATTTAGATACTGCAAGAAATTATGCGTATAATTTAGTAAATTGTTGTGGATATAAATCTTGTTGGAGAACTTTAACAAGTTTAAATTCAGATGGAAGAAAACCAACAAGCTTTAAAGTTAGAAAAAATGAAATTATAATTGAAAAAATCTTAAGAAAAGCTGAAAAAGAAACATATAGATATATTAAAAAGCATAAAAGTAAATTAATTGAACTTGCTAATAAATTACAAGAAAAAAACATGTTATCTTCAAAAGATATTAATCAAATCTTAAATAATAATTAACTTATTAACTTAATTACAAAAAACAAATTGACCTCCCAATTTGTTTTTTTATTGGTTGTTATTTTTGTTTAATTCAATATTGTTTTTTTTCTTTTTCAATTTTAAAGATGAAATTACATAACAAGGAATTGATAATAATTGACTACTAATAGATAAAATTACCATTGCAAGAATTGAAATATCATACAAAACTCCCATTAACCAACTGCCAATAAACCAAAAAAATACCAAAAGAAAATTCAAACATTCCATAACCTGTTGCTCTAGAATTTTTTGGAACCATATTAGTAACTGCTGATTTTAAAATTGATTCTTGAGCTCCCATTCCAATTCCCCACATTATCACTCCAATAAAAAGTAAACAATATTATCAAAATTCAAAAATAAATAATGCAAAAAAGCTAGAACAAATTGTTGTAATAACTAATGAAAGCATACCAAATTTATTCTATTGTGCCCGACTCTTCTAATCCTTGAAGAGTTTTCAATTACGGCAAAAATAAAATAATCATCTTCAATGAGATTAATTACTTCTTTAGCTAATCCGCTTGAAGCGCCTGAGATAAGAGCGTATTTCATATCATCTAATACTTTATAAATATTTCTCAACTTATTAAATGACAAAATACAATTTGCAAACAAAATGCAAAAAACTCTTGTTATTCTAGTTTTGAAATATAGAATTATTACTTGTGAAAAAACAAAAGTTTCCTCTATTTAGCTTATTCTCCCGCAATAAAGAAGTCATCAAATTGGCTGTTCCAGTTTTTATC
>CASDYC010000004.1 GCA_949285665.1 uncultured bacterium | reverse complement strand
TTTCTCACTTCTTATTTGATAACCATTATTTTTAAAAGAATCATAAATTGAAACGTTAAAACGATTATTTACTTCTCCAGAACCAGTACCACCTTTTGATGCGTGTTGTATTCCAGCTCCAAATAAAGCAACACATTTACTTTTTATAGGTAAACAATTTTCATCGTTTTTTAATAAAACAATACCTTCGATAGCGGCTTTTAATGCCAATTTTCTATTATTTGTTTCTATTTCATCGGCTTTAATATAAGAAAAAGTTTTAACCATAATTAAATTTTATTCTTATTAACGAAAAATACAATAGTTTTCTTTAATAAAATTCAGCTAAAAGCGATAGATGTAAAACTATAGGTTTACCAGAATCCATTTTGACTGAAAAAACTAAGGAAGCTTTAGAAGTGGATGAAGTAATTTCAAAATTAGTAAAAGACAAAATAAAAGTAATCTTCGCTCATTCTAATAGAGTTTTAGAGTTTATATTTAATTCAGGATACAAAGTAAAAGTTGAGGCTAGGAAGTAAGAATCCTAGTCTTTTTTAATAGCCTCACAAAGCGTTTACGTTTGCCTTCTTTTGTGTCAATTTCATTAAGTTGAATTAAAAAACTCTATAATTAAACAACTTAAAATATAGACAAAGAAGTGGCATTTATCATTTATTAAGGGGTTTCGTTTATCTAGTAGGGGTGTCGTTTTACTAGTAGGGGTGTCGTTTTGTATTAAAGCGATAACACAAAGACATTAAAAAATAAAATTTGGTTAATTATTACCAAAGTTATGATATTAATCCGAGAAATCGGATTTTTTTTATTTATTGATGTTTTATTACTAGAAAAAATGAGTTTAATTAAAACATCATTAAATCTTTTCTACCAAAAAATTTAATTATATTATTCAAAATTTATTATATTGTTAATTTTAAGTTATTTAGAAGTTATTTTACGTTTAATTCTATTATTAGATAATTCTTCGTTTTCTTCTTTGTTATTAAAGTAGTCAATTAATAGGATTGCTATTGCGCTTAAATAGAATATTGATCCAACTCTTAATGACATTGCTTTTGTATTATCTGGGATTGTGTAATTATCTTGAGGTACAACATTAAAGAATGGAACGTTCCACAAATATACCATATAGCCAATCATTGAATTTAGCATTTCAAGTATTGCAACATAGAATTTTTTAGGATTTAAAGCAACATAAATTAATACTAAAACATCTGCTAAATAAAAATATCTTTCATGCATATATGGTAAGAAATATGGCATAGTCATTGAAAAAATTAAAAACATTTTAATTAATTTATTTTCACTAAATTTCTTTTTATCTCTCATCATTAAAAACATGATAGTACCATTAATTGCTAATGCTAAAAATAAAGCAAAAGAAGATACAAATTCTTCTTGTTTATAATTTGTAAAAATTAAAGCATAAAAAGTACCAGCATTAAGAGTTACTTCTTTATACCCATTTACTGTTTGATTAAAATAAACGGATAATATTTGACCTAATCTATCAAAGAAGCCACTACCGGCTGCAAATGCCGCTGGAAGTGCAACTATAATATAAACAAGCGGAATATATAAAAAATATCTAAGTTTTACATACTTTTTGAAATATAAAACAATAAAAGCTGGTAAAGCAAATATAGCTTGTAGTTTAAAACAAAATGATAAACCTAAGAAAATAAAAGCTAAATGTTGTTTTTTAATTAATAAAAAATAAATTGATCCAATTATAAAGAAAACATAAATTGAATCACATTGTCCCCAAAGAGCGGAGTTTAAAAATATAGTTAATCCAAATATGGTTAAAGCATAACCAATCGCAGCTTTTAATTTAGATAATGATATTTTTTTAATTATGAAATAAACAAAAATTGCAATTCCAAAATCGAACATACATGAAATTGCTTTTATTGAAAATAAGACCGAATCGATTACAAAAGGTTCACCAAATAATTGAATTTCAAAACTAACTCCACCTGGTTCATACCCAAATAAACTAATGAACCAAAGAAAATAATTATAAGCTGGGGTGTAATCTCCAAATTGCCATCCTAATGCAGCAAATCCGTATTTATAAATATTTTCATACCATGGAGTTAAAAAGTTTGTGTAATCACCTCTAACACATGGAAATATTAAAATTCTCATTACTATTCCAAGAAGTGAAATAATTATCATAAAAATTAATATGTCATATTTTTTGACAAAATCTATAAAACTATTGCTTGTTTTATCTAAAAAATTATCAGTTGCATCGTATGCTTTTTTCAAATTTTCTTTAACTTTATTGGTTTTTTCCATAATTTTTACCTAAAAATTATTATAACTCATATAATGCATGTATTTACATAAAAATTTTATATAAAAATTGACAATTTATGATAATTTACTGAATTAATTGTGGTTTATTTTTATCTTATATTTTGTAATAATAATTAAAAGAGAGGTTTTAAAATGGCTAAAACTATCGCATTAATTGCCCATGATCATAAAAAAGAAGAAATAGTTATATGGGCAACAAAAAATAAAGAAATTTTAAAAAATTATAATTTATGTGGAACTGGACATACTGCTAATTTAGTTAAAAAAGCAACTGATTTAGAAGTTACAACATTTCTACCTGGTCCATTAGGTGGTGACCAACAAATTGGTGCTCATATTGCAGAAGGAAAAATTGATGTGGTAATTTTCTTTTGGGATCCACTTGAAACACAACCTCATGATCCAGATATTAAAGCATTATTAAGAATTGCAGTTGTTTATGATATTCCAATTGCAACAAATGAATCAACTGCTAATTTAGTTATTAAATGTTTAGTAAATAATTAAAAAATTATGCAAAACATCAATTTTTTTAAAAATATTATCGTTTAGTGTTTAATTTTATATGTATTAAAATTAATAATATTATAAATATTTTTAAATGATATAATTTTAATTATGGTTAAGAATTATCCATTTTTTATTCCAAGAATTGAACCACAAAAGAAAAAAAGAATTCCTGAAATAGATTTTGTTAGAGGTATTTGCATAATTTTAATGATTTTTGATCATTTCTTTTATGATTTTGCATATTTGATCGTTAGTGTTTTTGGATTTAATGAATTTACTTGTCAATATCAATGGTTAATTGATTTACATAATTCTGCTGTTTTTTATAGAAATTGGGATTTTAGAGCTAGTTTTAGATATGGAGTTTTGGCGATGTTTTTAATTAGTTCTGGTTTTTCAACTAATTTTTCAAGAAATAATTTAAAAAGAGGATATTTTATAACAATTGTTGGAGCTTTTTTAAGTATTGGATCTTATATGTTATCTTATATGTTAAATGCAAACTTTTATATGACTTTTGGAACAATACTTGCAATTGGAAGCTGTATTTTAATTTATGCAATATATTTAAAAATAATGCAAAAGTTTGATAAAAATAATGTTTATACAAAATATATATCAATAATTATCGGTTTAATTATTATTTTTATTGGATATTTTGGAATTAATTATTTTGCAAATGATACATATGATGTATCAGAAATGAGCTTTTTAAATTTTTTAGGTTCAGTAATTGGAAGTTTACACGTTAAGCAAGATATAGATTGGTTGTGTTTATTTCCTTATCTTGGATTTATGTTTGCAGCTGGCGGTCTAGGAAGTATTATTTATAAAGATAAGATATCAATATTTACACAAATTAATAACTTTATAAAAACAAAAACTGATACTCAAAAAAATAAAAATAATGAAGAATTGCAGACTTTTTCAAATGATGTAGATAATAAAAATAATGAACTTATGCTAGATTTTTCAAATAATAAAAACTCAGCTAAAAAATCAAAAAAGATCTTAAATTACTTATTATTACCATTTAAATATTTTGCTAAAGGTGTATGTTATGTTGGAAAATACCCATTAATTATTTATGTAGTTCATCAAGTTTTGATTATAATATTTGTGTTTATATTAATGTTATCTCTAGGTTATTCTTTTAGTATATGAATTATAAATTAACAGCTTATGAAGCAATTTTAAGAAGTGCTAAATTATATCCAAATAAAAATGCCTTATATTTTAAAGGTAAATTTATTAAGTTTTCTAAATTTATTAAAAAAATAAATCAATATGCTTATAAATTAAAAGAACTAGGAATTAAAAGAAACGATGTGATTACGTTATGTCTTCCAAATATTCCTCAAGCAATTTATCTTTTATATGCAATTAATCAAATTGGAGCAATTGGAAATTTAATTCATCCTTTAATGAATGCAACAAACTTAAAATTAGTTATGGACAAAGTTAATTCTAAAATATTATTTTGTCTTGACACGTCATATGTTGAATTTAAAGATTTTAAAAATGACAATATTTTAGTAATCCCATGCATTGTTAGTGATGAGCTTAATATATTTTTAAAATCAGGATATAAATTACTGAATAAAAATAAACTAAAAAATATCAAGCAAGCAAAAATAACTAGTAGTGATTTTAATATTAAAAGTGAATTAAAAGAATTCGATAATGATTATTTAAAAGATTCATTTTATTTACAATCTGGAGGAACTAGTGGAAATACAAAAACAATTGCGATATCAAATTTCGCCTTAAATGCATTAACAGATCAGTTTAATGTATTACTAGAATTAAAAAATGGTGTTGGAAAATATATGTTAGCTGTTTTACCATTTTTCCATGCTTATGGTCTTGCAATGGGAATTCACGTTTGTATTTATCATGGTGGATGTGATATTTTAATGCCAAAATTTTCTAGTAATGAAGTGTGTAAATTAATAAAAAAAGGTTATATGTCATTTATGATTGGAATTCCAATTTTATATGAAGCATTGTTAAGAAATAAAAAATTTGATAATAAAGGTTTAAAAGATTTATACATTTGTTTTGTTGGTGGAGATTTTGTGTCTTCTTCATTAAGAAATAAATTTAATAATTTAATGATTAAACATAATTCAAAAGCTAGATTATATGAAGGATATGGATTAACTGAGACAACTGGAGTGTGTGCTGTAAATACAAATTTATATCATAAAGATAATAGTGTTGGAAAAATATTAACTAATGTAAAAATGAAAATATTAGATCAAAATAAAAATGATCTTGGTTTTAATAAACCAGGTGAAATTTATATAACTGGTGAAACAATTATGAATCATTATTTAAATGATGAAAAAAATTCATTTTATATTGATAAAGATAATATTAAATGGGTTGAAACTGGTGATTTTGGTTATATTGATGAAGAAAATTTCTTATTTTATAAACAAAGAATTAAGAATATTATAAAAGTAAAAGGAATTAATGTTTTTCCAAGTGATATTGAAGAAGCATTAAAAAAATATGATTTTATTTTTGATTGTGCTGCAATTGGAGTTGAGGATAAAGAGTTTGGACACCGAGTTAAATTATTTATAGTATTAGATAGAAATCACAAAAACCATAAAGATGTTAATGAAATAAAACAAATTATTGATAAATATTGTGGAAGATATGCCCTTCCAAAAGAAATAATTTATGTTGATAAATTACCAAAAACTAGTATTGGGAAAATTGATATAAATGCTTTAAATAAATATTAATTTACTTGTATATTATTAAAAATAATATACATAACGTATTGATTTTAATAAATTTGATAGTATCTTATTATCTTGTATGACAATATTTTTACTAGTTATTATTTATGTTGTATTTGTTTCATTAGGATTACCAGATTCAATTGTTGGCTCATCTTGGCCATCAATTGCTCAAAGTCTTAATGTATCTCCAGATTATCAAGGATTTTTAACTGTAACGATATCTCTTTGTACAATAATTTCATCATTTTTAACAATAAAATTAATTAAAATATTCTCATCTAAATGGGTATGTTGCTTTTCTGTTGCTCTAACTTGTATTGGAATTATTTGTATGTCATTTTCAAGTAGTTTCTTATTACTATGTTTATCGGCAATTCCTTTTGGACTTGGAGCAGGAGCAATTGATTGTACACTAAATAATTATGTAGCACTTCATTATAAAGCTGAACACATGAACTTTTTACATGGATTTTGGGGATTAGGAACAGTCGTCTCTCCATTTATTTTATCTGCATTTTTAGCATTAGATGCTGATAGTGGTTGGAGAATTGGTTTGTGGGTTTTAGCTTCAATTCAAACAGCAATATTTTTATTTGTTTTGTCAACAATCTTTGTCTGGGATAAAGCTGAAAAACAATTTATTAGAATTGCGGAAGAAAAACATCAAGAAGTAAATGAAATTAGTCTTGGATTTTTTAAATCGTTTACAATTAAAGGTGCTGTTTTTACAATTATTGCCTTCTTTTCATATATTGCTGTTGAGCAATTAATTGCCTTATGGTTTTCAAGTATGATGGCATATACTTCAATTGGAATTAGCTATGAAGTTGCAACACAGTGGACAGCATACTTCTTTATTGGAATTGCTACTGGTAGATTTGTAGCTGGCTTTGTTTCATCTTTAATTTCTGATAATAATAGAATTAGGATTGGAGAAGCAATAATTTTAGTAGGATTAATTTTATTAATGTTTAATGGATTTGGAATGAATGTTAATAGCATTTTAATGCCTATGGGAGTTTGTTTAGTTGGTTTTGGTTGTGGGCCAGTTTATCCTGCGATTGTTCATGCAACACCAGATAGATTTACAAAAGAATTATCACAAAATATTATGTCAATTCAAATTGGTTGTGCTTATATTGCAAATATAACTGCAGCTCCATTATTTGGAATAATTGGAGAAAATATTAATATTGGAAGTAGTGAATTCCATGAGGGATTTTTAATTCTTCCTTATGTGACATTAATTTTCTTAGTTTTGTTAACAGTTGGTAATGAATTAGTATTAATTCAGACAAAAAATAAAAACAACTTAATTAAATTAAATAGCAAGTAATTAATTAGTTGTTTTTATTTATAAATTTAGTTAATTTTTAGTGTAATATTAGTTATTTATTTTTTTCTTTTCTTTGATTTCTTTTTATTTTTTAAGACAAATGTAACAATAACTATAATTAAAATAATTAAAACACCAACAATTATTAAAATATATTGGAAAGTAGAGATAGCAACATTTAAAGTGATTGTATTTGATGAAATAGTTGTATCAAAATAAGTTATTTCAACATGTAAATTATATTCTCCAAGACTTGATAACATATATTCATCTTTTACATTTAATAATTCATTAATATTATTTGGTCCTGTTAATATGTATGAAACAGATATCGAATCATCTAAATTAATTAATGAATTATTAAAGTAAAATTCAATATCTAATTTATTTAATTCAAGTGGTTCAAATATTCCGTAATTTAATTTGAATAAATTATTTGAATTTATTTTTATGTATGTGTTTTCTTGATCAATTACATTAATTTCTAATTTATTTGATGTAATTAAAGTATCATCAAACATATAAGTTGCATATAATTGATATTTCCCAGGTAAATTAAGTGTATATGGATTAGTGTCAATTAACCTAAATTCTTTATCTTTTGGGCCTTTAATAAATAAATCAAATTCATCTTTTTTTAGTTCATTTAAGATACCATTATTATTTAATTTAACACTGATAACATCTAAAGATATAGAATCATTTAATCTATATGTTGTTTTTAAATTATCGCTTGAAATGCTTAATGAAATATTTCCAAGAGGATTATCAGAAGTAGTAAGTGTTAAATCATCAAAATATGTTTGATTATTAATTTTGTATTCATATCTAATTAATGTGTTTTTAGTTATGTCAAATTCAGTTTCATCTAATTTATTAAAATTACCATTATCATCTAAAATATAAGTATTAACTAAATTTGGATCAATAACTTGACTTGATTTATCATTATTAATGTATTCAAAAGTAATTTTTGATAAATTAACAGTATCATTAATTTTATAAGAAGTATTAAAATCACTTGGAAGTTTTATTTTAAATCCATATTCATCAATACCATTTTCAATATTTAAATTTATTTTATCTTGAGAATTTGAAAATAAAATATTCACCCAATTTGGATAATCAATAAATGGATTTCTATTATTTTGAATAAATTGATAAACAATTTCGTTTCTTTGTTTTTCTTGTTCACTGACTGGATCTAATTCATTCCATAATAATAAATCATCTAAGATTCCATAAACAGCTGGATTATTTTTTGTATCATTTGGTTCAACTGCTTGCATTGATATATCATTTCCAAGCCTTAAAGCTGGTGATGGCTGATTAATTGCATCTTTTTCTTCATAGACATAATATCTTGCAACCATATAAAATATACTTCTTGCAATATCGCCTTTAATATCATCTTCTGGCTCATAAATATATTCATACTTATCGCTTTCTTGTCGATATCCAGTAATAGTGTTAGTTAAGTTATTGCTAACTTCTAAAATTTTACCATTTTGAGTTTCATCAACAAATCCATAGGGATAATTTCTATGACCAATTGAATTATTTCTTCCATCAGAGGTGTGCAAATTGTGCATATCTACACCAGCAAAATATTTCTTATATTCATCTCCGTCTTGTCCATTAAATCCATAAAATTTTGGAAAGACATGTTCTCTTCCTAAAGAATTAGAATTAAATTGACCTGAAATTAAATCCCCTTTTGTTATATTAGAATAATATTTATATTCACCTGAATTTAATTTGTTACTAACATATATTGGGCGATCAACATACATGATATTTACCCAAATATCGCTAGTTTTAAATTTTTTGCTATTTAATTCTTCTTGAGTGAATGGTGAAAGCTCTAAATTTCTATCAGCTAATGAAAAACCACTCCAAGAAGTAGAAGTTGTATCACCAGATTCATAATTAACTTTTGTTTGATTTGTTTTTAATAAATTGTGTAATGAAATTAAAGTATTTTCATTACTTGATGTATCAATATTTTTGTAATATTGTGCTATTTGATTTTGATCTGAAATTGAAAAAGATTGATTGACATTATTATTATCATATGTCTTAGAAACATATGGTGATAATAGAATTAAGCTACTTAAAAAAATTTGTTTAATCATATTATAATTATACTTAAAATATTTAAGTTTTAAGTAGTTTTTTATGAAAAATTTAATAAAAATTTTATCAAGTGAAAAATAAGAAATTTTTACACTGTCAAAATAAAAAAATAAAAAAATTTTTTCAATGTCTTTATTAATTGATCAATCTATGTTATAGTTTTAACAAGATGGATTTCAAAAATAAAAAGATCAAGATTCTTTTGGTTAGACACGGCAAAGATGTCCCTTTAAGAGTGGGCGGATGGAGTGATTCAACTTTAAGCGTTCTTGGTAAAGAAGAAGCAAAAAAATTAGGTGAAACAATTAAAAAATTGAATTTTAAATTTGATGAAATTGTTTCAAGTGATTTGCCTCGAGCTAAAGAAACTTCAGAAATTTTAGCTTCTGAATTAGGATTGCCAGTTTCTTATGATGCAGAATTCAGAGAAATTAATAATGGTGATTTGAAAAATCTTAGCAAAGAGCAAACAAAAGAAAAATATCCTGGTTTATACTTCTTTACACTTAAATATGATGAATGCTATCCAAATGGTGAATCTCCAGCTCAATTCTTTTCAAGAGTTACCACTGGTTTTGAAAATTTTGTAAACAAATACAATGACAAAACAGTAATTCTTGTTACTCATAAAGGTGTAATTGATATCCTTATGACTATTTTATACAAGAGACAATGGTCAAATAAGGCTATGCCAATTATGCACGTTGGTTGCGGCGAATCTATTCTAATTGATATTATTGACGACGACATTTATATTAACGATATCAATGAGTTATAAAATCTTTATGCGTAAGCATTAAGATTTTTTAATTATTTTGATAATGAATTAATTATTTATCTAATTAATCTATTTAAAGTTGGTTAATTTTTGATAAATAATTTTTTCTTTTTAAGCATATATAAAAAATTAAAATGATTAATCTAGTATAATTAAATACATTAGGAAACATTTCATTTAAGGAGAGAAATTTTATGATATATGACGTAGCAATAATTGGTGGAGGACCAGGCGGATTAACTTCTGCAATATATGCATTAAGAAGTGGATTTAGTGTATTATTAATTGAAAAAATGGCACCAGGTGGCCAAATGTTATTAACTAGTAAGATTGAAAATTATCCTGGAATTAAAGAAATTGAAGGTTATGAATTAAGTCTAAAAATGGATGAACAAGCCAGAAATTTAGGTTGTAATTTTGTTTATGAAAATATAAATAAATTAGAATTAAAAGATAAAATTAAAAAAATATATACCTTATCAAATATCGTGTTTGAAGCAAAGACTGTTATTCTTGCAACTGGTGCAAGCGAAAGAAAATTGGGAATTAAAAACGAAGAATTTTACTTAGGCAAAGGTTTATCATATTGTGCGACTTGTGATGGGAATTTTTATAAAGATAAAATTGTTACAATAGTAGGTGGCGGTAATTCTGCAATTGCTGATTTATTAATTTTAATTAATTTAGCAAAACACGTTAATGTTGTTTATAGAGGTGATAAATTTAAAGCTTCTAAAATTTATATGGAAAAAATTAAAAAACTTAATAATGTTAGTTTATTTTATAATTCTGAAGTTAAAGATATAAAATTAAATGATGATAAGATAAGTGAAATCACAATATTTAATAAATTAGATAATAAATTTTTAGATATTAAAACAGACGGTTTATTTATTGCAATTGGAAGAGATCCAAATAATGAACTATTTATGGATCAAATTACTTTAACAAAAGAAGGTTATATTGACGCTGATGAAACAACAAAAACAAACATTGATGGAGTTTATGCTGTTGGAGATATTAGATCAAAACCATTAAGACAAATTATAACTGCATGTAGTGATGGAGCAGTTGCCGTTAAGTTTATCGAGGATTATTTAAGTATTAATTTTTAATACTAAGAGTGTTAGTATTAAAAACTAAATAAAAATATTAAAGTTTGACAGGTTTTTTCAAAATAATATATTTATTTTGAATAAATATATATACTTTTAAATAGACTTTTTGATAAAATATTTAGTGTATGAGAATTGATAGCAAATTTAGTAAAATTAGATATTATGAAGATCCAAATCAATTAATAGATGATTTTGGAGAAGAATTGCCAAAAGAAGAGTTAGGAGATAAGTTTAAATATAAAAGAAGCAAATTTTATGCTTTTATTTCGTATATTTTTACTTATGGTTTTGCAATCCCATTAACAAAAATTATTGCATTTTTTATTGGTGTTAAAATTGAAAATAAATCAAAATTAAAAGAATTAAAAAAATCAAATCAAGGTTATTTTATTTACTCAAATCATGAAGGTGTTTTTGATGTAATTTGTAATCTTTATGTTGGTGGTAAAAAAAGAGTAAATACCGTTGGTCATAGTGGAGCATTTTCAATAATTGCAGCTAGACCATTTTTAAGATTATTAGGTTATTTACCACTTCCAAATTCACCAAGATATTTACTTAATTTTCAATCTACAATTGAAGATTTAGTTAAAAATCAAAAACAAATTGTTGCAATTTTTCCAGAGGCAACACTTTGGCCATATTATACAAAAATTAGACATTTCAAATATTCATCTTTTAGATATCCAGCAAGAATTAATGCTCCTGTAGTTCCAGTATTTTATGCTCGTAGAGTTAAAAAAGGTTTTTGGAAATTATTTAGAAAACCTAGATTAAGTGTTTTAATTGGTGATCCAATTTATCCAAAAAAAGAGCTTAGTGAAAGAGAAAACATAAATTATTTAGGTGAAAGTTGTTATAATTCACTAGTTAATTTATCAAATTCTATTAATCAAGAAGTTTATGTTAAATATATTTATCGAGATAAAAATGATTTAAAACTTACAATACTTGTTGTTTGTGATGTTTATGGTGAAGAAAATAATGGAACAATTGTTGCAAGTATTAATTTGATTAAATATTTAAAAGAAAGAGGACATACTGTTAGAGTTCTTTGTTGTGATCAAAATCAACGAGGAAAAGAAGGATTTTATGTTACTCAAACAAGAAATTTCTATATATTTAATGATTATATTAAAAGAAATGGTGTTCAATTGGCAAAAAAAGATACTGAAGTAATTTTAGCTTCATTAAAAGGTGTTGATCTAGTTCATGTTATGATGCCATTTATGCTTGGTAAAATGGCAGCAAAATATGCTCATCATATGGGAATTCCAATTACTGCCGGATTTCACTGCCAAGCTGAAAATGTTACAAATCACTTCTTTATGCAAAATGTTGATTTTGTAAATAGATTGATTTACAAAGATTTTTATTTAAAACTTTATCGATATGTTGATACAATTGCCTATCCTAGTGAATTTATGAAAACAACTTTTGAAAAAATTTCAAAATTAGGTAATGGTATTGTAATTTCAAATTGTGTAAAAGAAGGTTATAAAAAGTTAGATAGAAGTCAAATTGAAAATCCTGATGAATTTAAAGATAAATATTTAATAGTTTATAATGCTAGATTTTCAAAAGAAAAATGCCACAAAACCTTAATAAAAGCTATTAAATATTCAAAATATAAGGATAAAATTCAATTATTCTTACCTGGTAGAGGTCCATTAATTGATAAAGTTAAAAAGATGAGTAAAAAATTAACAAATCAACCTATATTTGGTTTTTATAATTTAAATGAACTTGTAAGATACTATAATTTATGTGATTTATATGTTCATCCAAGTGGCATTGATATTGAATCAGTATCAATAATTGAAGCAATTTGTTGTGGCTGTACGCTATTAGTTAGCGATTCAAAGAAATCATCAAGTAGATATTTTGCTTTAGATGATCGAAACATATTTAAGCATAATAATGCCAAAGATTTAGCTAAAAAAATAGATTATTGGCTTGAACATAAAGAAGAAAGAGAAATTTGTTCTAAGCATTATGCTAGTTTAATCGATAAATTCACGTATAATGTATGTATGTCTTCTATGGAAGACATGATGTTAAAAACTTTCATTGATAAAGTAAAGAGAAATAAAAATAAAGCTGTTTAGTATTTTTTAGGAGGTATTTAAAATGGAATTAAAAGGTAGTAAAACAGAACAAAATTTAATGCAAGCATTTGCTGGAGAATCTCAAGCTAGAAATAAATATACTTTCTATGCTTCAAAAGCAAGAAAAGAAGGTTTTGAACAAATCGCTGCTATTTTTGAAGAAACTGCTGCAAATGAAAAAGAACATGCTGAATTATGGTTTAAAGCATTACATGGTGGCGTTGTGCCAACAACAGTTGAAAATTTAGTTGATGCTGCAAATGGTGAAAACTATGAATGGACAGAAATGTACAAACAAATGGCAGAAATCGCAAGAGAAGAAGGTTTCTTAGAAATTGCCGCTCAAATGGAAGGTGTTGCAAAAATTGAAAAACACCACGAAGAAAGATATAGAGCATTAGTTGAAAATTTAAAAAACAATGCTGTATTTGCAAAAACAGAAGTTGTTGTCTGGAAATGTAGAAATTGTGGTCATTTACATGTTGGAAAAACTGCACCAAAAATTTGTCCAGTTTGTAAACATGCTCAATCTTATTTTGAATTAAACGCAGAAAATTATTAATTTTTAATTAAAATTTCTTGGCTTAGAATTTCTAGGCCAAGAAATTATTATATTTTTCTTGTAAAACGTTTTAAAATATATTAATATATTAGAGCGCTTGGACCTGTGGTGTAGCGGTTAACATGTCTCCCTGTCACGGAGAAGATCGCGAGTTCGATTCTCGTCAGGTCCGCCAGTATTGAAATTCACTAACTCTTAGAGTTAGTTTATTTATTTAAACGGCCCGATAACTCAGCAGGTAGAGTAGCGGACTGAAAATCCGTATGTCCCCAGTTCGACCCTGGGTTGGGCCACCATTGTTGTTAATTATGCCTTATACCTTTATTGGTGTTGAGGCTTTTTTTGTTTTTTAAGATATTTAAGTGTTTTTAAAGATTCAGATTTTAATAGTAGTCCAACTCATGGTTTTTTGATTGTTAATAATTTTGTAAAAATACCCATAAATCACTTTTGAATTTTCCCCTCCCTCTACTAAGATAATTAAAATAGGTGGAGGTAAAAAAAGTGATTAAAGGAGATTTATGGATGAGTATTAGAAATGATTATTTAAGAGGAATTTTATTTAACGAAATAGCAAGAAGATATTCAATAGATAGGAAGACAGCAAGAAAATATGCTAAAACTGTTAGAAAACAAGTTTATACATACAAAAAACCAAGACACAAAATACTTGAAGATTATGCGGATTTTATTAATGAAAATTAAAAGAAGCTCCTTACTCTGTAATTCGAATAAAAGAACTTCTTGAAGAACATTATAATTGAATATTCTAGCGCTTCGGAGCCATCAGTTTATGTGTCTCACATTTTAAATTACAATTTAAATCTTGAGAACAACCTATATTTTTAAATAAATTCATAAAATAAATCATTAAAATTTTTCTTTTTATAATTTGTCAATTAATTAAAAAAATTTTTTATATTTCATATTACTAATGTTGATTTATTCAAATGTAAAACATATCTTGTTTAAAATCGTATATATTTTCATTAAAATATACTATAAAAATAAAGTTTTTATTTATGGATTTAAAGTTCTAAAAATAGAACGATTATTTGTATCAAAAAATATCATAGATAAAATTTTTACTTAATTGTAATTAAAATTAGTCAATGAAAATTCACGCAAAAAATTTTAGAGGATAGAATTTAAAGATGGCTCCCAAGGTCAAAATTATTAATTAAATAGAGTACGGTACTCAAAACATAAACTGATGGCTTTGAAGCACTAGAATATTCATTGAATTATTTAGTCTTTAAAAATTCTAAAATTGGTATAGCTTTTAAAAATAAACAAAAGATTAATATAGAGAAACTATTAAAATATAAAGAATAAATTATTAATATTTGTTTTATTGATTTAAATTTAATTTAATTTTCGGCATTTATAGATTTTATAAACTCTAAAATATCTAATAAATCATTAAAATAATAAGAACATAATTCTTTTGTTCCGCTTGAAATTATATTTCCACCATCATATCCAATACAAGTATAACCAGCAAGAACGATAGAACAAACACCTGCCCCTGAATCTTCAATTCCTATAACATGATTTCTTTCTGATTCTGGGATATTTAATCCAACTGTACAAGTTTCAGCATATAACCAAGGATGTGGTTTTGGTTCTAATTCACCAAGCGTTCCAACACTGCCTTTTCTAATAGGAAAACCAGCAGAAATAGAAGCATCATAAAATTCTTTTGGATCACCCATTTCTAGTGTATTAAAAGCAGATAATATTTCTGGCCATGCTTTTTCATATAAACCACTTGTAACTAAACCTATTTTTACATCTAGTTTTTTTAATCCTAATAAAAATTCTTTTAGATGAGAAGAAGGAGTAAAGGCTCCTTTTTTTCCTCTTCCTTTCATAATTTCATTCATTTCATAATGAGTATGCTTAAAATAATATTCTCTTGCTTGTTCTAATGTAGAATTTGGAGCATATTTTTCAATGCAATATTGTAAATGTTCACTAACTGAATGACCTGATACAAATGGTAAATCTTCTTTAGAAAATTTAAATGTATCATCATTTAATAAAGATTGGACTGTTTTTTGAATAATATAAATCCAAAATTCTTCACTTTTAACACTAGTTCCATCTAAATCCATTAAAACAGCTTTAATTGGAGCTTCTAATTTAATTTCTTTAACTGGATAATATGCAGGATATCCAATGCTTGATAAAACATAAGCAATAGTTCGATCCTTAAAGGCGATAAATTCAACTTTTCTATCACCAGTTGCATAAACTCCAATTACACCATCTTTTCCTTCTTGAAAATAGCCATCAGAACATTTTTTAATATTAATTAATCCATTTTTTTCACTATCAAAAGTGCCTAAATTTTTAATATAGTATTTCATAATTTCCTTTTAATTAATTATTTATTTTAATTTAAATAAGAAAGTTTCAATTTTATGAGGTTTCATTTCGAGTTCGAATTCATTATTTTTGAAATTCATTTCTTCAATGAAATCCTCGTTTAATTTAACTCTTAAAATTTCTTTAACTGGTAATATTGTTTTAACTTTTAAAGGAAGAGTTTGATCAGTTTCGTTCCATAATCTAACAATAATGCCATCTTTATTTTCACTTTCTTTAATACCACTTAAGAAAACTTTATTTTCCTGATTAATAGAAATAAAAGAATCAGTACTTTTTAAAATTCCATCCATAACAACACCTTGAATTGCTTTGACTGGAACTTTATTTTCATATGCTTTTGATAATACTAATCCGTCTTTATAATTTCCTTTATGTGGATAAATTGCATATTGATAAGTAATTTTTCCAAAACTATGTTGACCTGTATATTTATCTAATTCCTCAACATTCATTTTACTATTTGCAGTCATGTAAGCTCTTTGAGTTCTAATAAGAGTAATTTTAATTGTTCTCAAATTATCATCTGCAATTTCATATTCTCTTAAACCCTTTGTTAGAATTGCAAGACCGTATTTATTATCACTAACATCGACAAAATTTTGCATTGGTTGGAATGGAGTAAATGCTTCAAAATTATCTTTATGATCTCTCCATTTTATTGTTCTATGAGCAATATCCCAAGCAGATTCTACATCAACCCAGTCTGCTTTTTCTAAATTAGATGGGAAATTAACGACTAATTTATGATCTCTACATTCATTATTTAGAGTTGTTTCAACTTTTAAGTATTTACAACCTTTTTCTAAAGTTAAAATAGTAGAAATAGGTAAAGTTTTCATCTCTCTTGTTCGGTCGTCGCCGTTTACTGTTGCAGCAGCTGGAATTGTTAATTGAATATCTATTTTATATTTACCTCTTAATTCATTGCTTTCAAGCATTGTTATTTGAGAAGTACAACCTAAACTTGTATAAGTTGTATTTCTTTTTGGTTGAGTTGAAATATGAGCGCTACCAGTTTCTCCAGCATCAGTATAATACATCATATTTTCCATTAAACGATTGTTTTCTTTATCTAATAAATTAATAGTACCATTTGAATTTATACTAACTTTTAAGAATTCGTTTTCTAATACCCCGTTTTCTCTAGCGATGAGTTTTCTGTTTTCCATAATTTCTGGATGAAATTCAAATTCAGGTTTTCTAAATCTTAATGCGTATGATTTGTATCCAAATTGAGGTACTTTAACATGAACTAAAACTCTTTTTCTATTAGCATTAAATTTAATTGCTTTAGTATCCATTTCTCTTTCAACGCCAATTGAAATATCGTCATTATAAAGTTCTATATATTCAGTTTTATTGCCGTTTTCATCGACTATATCGTAGAATTGGTCACCTTGATTTGCTCCATCTACACCAATATCAACTTTTGCAGCAGATCCTTTTGGAGTATCAAATACTGCTTCAACAATTTCATCTCTTTCAAATGGCATCGTATTAAAGAAAGTCATAACATAATCATTTTCTTGGAAGTTTTCTTTAGTATTTATATTAGAAAACAATCCTATAACTGCTCTATTAGTACATTCTTCAGCAACTGTTTTTGTAAGAGAAAAATTATAAAGCATATCTTCGTGTGCTCTATCAACGGCAGCACCACAAATTGAGTCATGAGCATGACATTTTAATAAATATTTCCATGCTCTATTCAGATTATTTGTTGGGTATTCTTTTCCATAAGTTTTTGCAAAAGAAGCAAGTGGCTCTGCTAAATTAATTAAGTTATTTTCACAATCGTCATTTAATAATTTAATTTTAATTCTTGAAGAATGAGTTGCTCCAAGAAGTGCATTAAAGTTATTATATTCCATTGTTGTATATCTAAGTTCACCATGGTGAACAGCTTTCTTGTAATCTTTAATGCTACGAATTGTTTTCATATAATCGTCTAAAGTATCTTGAACAATTTCGTATTTATCAGGATAAATTTTATTTAAATCATCAATTAATTCTGGCAAAAATCTATATGGTTCATCGTTATCTTCCATATTTAATGCTAATATTTCATTATTAATTGCATAAGGTTCTGCTTGATTAATTAATGCATCTAATGCATCTTTTTGGACTTTCTTATCGTGAATATAATCAAAATCTTCATGTAACAAAGTAAATGCTTTTTCATAAGATCCCATATCAGCCATATGTACTGGTAGTTGTGATTTATCATATTTGTAACTTAAATCTTTTTGCCCTTTACCAAGTACAGCTGGACCATGAATATAAAAGAACCAGTTAGTTCTTGTGACTTCGTCAAATGTTCTTAAAGTATCAAGAGTAGAACCATCTGCTCCAACCCATGTAAACAATGGAGTTAAAACATGTTTATTTGTTCCACGATAAAAAATTGCATCTGTAATATTAAAACCATTATATAATTGAGGAAGTTGAGAAGGTTGACCATAAGAAGTAGCAGTATAACCAGATTTTATAGTACCACCGTATTCTTTACCCATTTTTTTACCGAGTAATAAATTTCTAATTAAAGCTTCTGGTGCAACAGTATTTGTTTCTGGTAGTGTGTACCAATTAACAATAAAGATTTTTTTTGCTTCAATTAATTTTTTAATTCTTTCTTTATTTTCTGGTCTAACTGTTAAATAATCTTCAATAACAATAGATCCGCCATCAACACAAAAATATTTATAATTTTCTTTATTTTCTAAAATATTAATAATATTGTCCATTAAATCACAAAGTCTTAATTTACTTTGTTCAGCGGTATGTCTCCACTCTCTGTCCCAGTGAGTGCCACTAATAACATGTATTTTTTTCATATATTCACCTCTATTTTTAACATCTTATTACAAGACTTTTAAAAAAGCAAGAAAATCGTTTTTCTATTTTCTTTTAATTTGTTTTTTGTAAAATATTATTAGAAATTTATTTTTTAAACAATTTAAGGAAGTGAGAAAAATTTATGACACATGTAATTAAATGGGACAAATTAAGTTTTGATGAGAAAGCCCTTAGTATTTTTCTTCAAGGTGTTTTAAATAGAAAAAAAGAAAAAGTTTATATAGATGTTGAAAATTATATTAATTACTTAGACGATAATTATAATTATGTTGATTTATATGATTTAATAAAATTAACTTCAAAATATTTTGATGGAATTGTTACCTATAAATTAGATTGTGAAGATATTGGAATAAATATGGCTTCGATGATATGTGCTAAATATGATTATTTAGGAGTTCCAGACAAATTATTAGAAAAAGTTATATCAATTTCTAATTTAAAAGTAGTTAGAAATATGAATGATATAAAAGGAAGCAGAGCATATAGACAAAAAATAATTTTCGATGAAGTTAAAAATAAATTAAATAGAACCGGTCTTGTTCATCAAGTAGTTTCAAAAAATAATTTTTTAATTGTTTTAAGAGATTTTGCAATTAAAAATCGATTTGCATGTATATATACAAGTGAAAATGAGGAAGATTTAGAATTTAGAAAAGAAGTATTATCGTTTTTAAAACCTGTTTCACCAATTTATGGATGGAACGATAATGAAATATCATTTATTAAATGTATTTCTCAATACGGCCATTATGCTTTACCAAGTGATTGGTGTTCAAATCAAAGTTATTTTGAAATAAAAAGAAAAAAAATATATAAGCAACAAACAAAAAAATCGTTAATTAAAAATAATAAACATTATTTATCTATAGTTGTGTCAGATGGAGATAATATTCAGTGGCTTTCAAGAGACTTTACAACATCTTCAACTTTTGGTTGTAGAGAAAGAAGTAAACTAGATTATAAAATTACTTGGACTATATCGCCTTCTATTTATAAATTATGTCCTAATGTTTTAGATGTAGTTTATGGTAGTGAAAAAAGTAATTATTTTATTTCTAGTGTATCAGGTATAGGGTATGCAAATTTAATGTCTTTTCCAGAAAGGTATTTAAAAAAATATTGTAAATTTACAACTGATGCTATGAAAAAAATGGATCTTGATGTTGTTTGTTTATTAGATAATATACAAGATATTAAAAATGATGACAATGTTAAAAATAGACTGAAATATTATGCAAAAAATGATAAAATAATTGGCGGTATTTGGGAAATAGACCCTGATAGATATAGTAGTGGAAATGGTAAAATCTTTTATGTAAATAATAAACCATTTGTCTCTGTTAGATATTCACTTTGGTGTCCATTTGCAAAAGTTGGGTTTACACCAAAAAGTTTTTTAGATGAATATGTTGAAAAATTAAATTCATTAAAACCAAATATCAATTCTGAAGAAGGTTATACAGTTTTAAATTTTCATCCTTGGAGTATCTCAATTGATGATTTAGAATATGTTTTGTCTAAATTAAATAGTGATATTGAATTAGTATATGCTGATGAATTAATAAAACTTATTAATCAAAATGTAAAAAGAAAGGAATAATTATGGTTAGTATAAATGATGTTGCAAAAAAAGCTGGAGTTGCTAAATCAACAGTATCTAATGTATTAACAGGTAGAAAATACGTTAGTCCAGAATTAAAAGAAAAAGTATTAAAAATTTGTCATGAATTAGATTATACTCCAAATTTTTATGCATCTAGTTTATCATTGGGTGAAAGAAAAACACATATTATTGCAATTTTATTAGAATATCGTCCTGATATGGAAGAACATTCTTTATATGGAGATTTAGTTATATCTTCTCTTTCAATGGCTGCAAAAAAGAAATATTCAGTATTATTATTTACAAATGTTGATAATGAAACATTAATTAAATACCTAAAATATGGAAAAGCACCAATTGATGGAGCAATATTATTAACTCCAAACATTGATGATGATCGATTAAAAGAAATTCAAAATTCATCAATTGAATGTGTAGTTATTGGAAGACCTGGAAGAGGTATTCATTATGATTATATTGATGTTGATAATTATAATTTAACAAGAGAAATTACAGAATTATTATCAAAGAGCTACCAAAAAATATATTTATTAAATGCCTCATCGTCTTTAACAATTACAGAAGATAGAAAAGATGGATTTTTTGATGCATTAATTAAAAATAAAGTTGATCCAAAAGATTATTATTTTGAAAATTTACAAGGAGTAATTGAAGAAGGATATAATTATGGCTTAAAATATGCTGAAAAAGATGCTTGTTTTATAACTTGTAATTCAAGGGTTGCAGTTGGTTTATATAAAGCGATTCACGACAAAGGATTGAAAGTCGGAAACGAAGTAGGAGTATTTGCTCTTGGCAAGTCAAAAAACGATGATTTAAATGGACCAAAATTATCTTATGCAATTCAAGATTATAAAATTATCGGCCGAAAAGCTACTGAAATGTTAATTGATAAATTAGAAAAAAAGGATTGTACACATTGTGTATTAATTAAATCTAAATGGAAATTAACAGATTCTATTAGAAAAATTAAAGAATAAGTTAAACGTTTTTTATATAATTTTTATATTATTAATACAAACGTTAAAATAAAGCCCATTTATTTAACGTTTTTTTAATGTTTCTACTAAAACATAAAAATAATGTTGTAAAGTAAGCGCTTCCATTTTATAATAATTACAGAAAAACGATTTTCTATGAAACAAACTGATCAATTGTTTTATTAAAAATCAAAATAAAAGGGAGAAAAGTTATGAAAAAACGAAAAATTGTATTGTGTGCAACAGCATTACTTTTAAGTTTAACTTTAGCTTCATGTGATAATAATACAACATCAAGTCTAACTACAACTGAAAGTAATACAACTACAACCACAACAACTAACCCTACCACAACAATCACGACTTCTGAAATAAAAGTAGAAGCTACAGGTGTTATTTTCTCTGTCGAAGATGAAAATGGTGAAGGTACATTAGAAAATCCTTATACAATTACTGTTTCTCAAGGATTTACAACAAGCGTTCCATATGTTGTTCAACCAAATGATGCAACTATTAAAGAATTAAAATGGGAAGTTGGAAAAATTACAGATGGTAAGTTTACAACTGCAACAGATACGGGTGTTACTGTTACAAAAACAACTTCACCAGCTGAAATTAGTGTTTCTGAAACAGCAAGCGGTGTAGCTACTGTTAAAGCAAGTACACAAGATGGTTCAAATATTGAAACATACATTAATATTAATATTGAAGAATATAAACCAGTTACCAATATTACTGTTGAAGGTTTATTAGAAGATGAAACAGAAGAATATGATTACATCTTTAAAACGGCCCTTGGAACAACTTGGGATATGTCTGGAGAAGAATTGAATAGAAAGACTGTTATTTTAAGTGGCGGATTAGATAATGTTAAAGGTAAACAAATCCCACGTAATTTAACATATTGGCCAAATTTATATTCTATGAATATTAATATTGCTCCTGAAGATGCTTCAGATAGATCATTTACAGTAGAAAGTTCTAATGAAGATGTATTTACATTAAAAACAGATGGAACTTATGAAGTAACTGGAGCTGGAGAAGCAGTTGTTACAATTAAATCTTACGTTCAACCAGAAGTTGAGGCAAAAATTAAAGTTGAAGTTGCTGATACTTTATATCCAGGAATTTTAAAAGATGTTTATGAATCAACTGAAACATCTTTAAGATCTGCATGGAATTTAGATCCTGCAGATGAAATTAAAGGTACTGCTGAACACGATGCTTTATATGATGATTGGCATTTAGTTATGATGCAAACAAATGAAAGACGTGGAAGTACCGGCGATGATGGAAATCAAAAGATTTATTATATGGGACAAACTGAAAAACCATATGGTATAGATATTGAAAATAGAGTAAATTCAAACAATGGCGGTGATACAACTAAAGCTTCTGGTATGATCTGGGCTAAAGTTAATGTTCCACAAAACGCTAAAACATTCAATGTAAAAATTGGAAGTACTGGTAGTGCTGTTCAAGGTGAATATAGAGTAGTTTATGTTACAGAAGATGGTATTGCTCATGTATTAACTGGAAATGAAAATAGTGGTTGGAAAGGATTTACTGGTCCAAATCAAGAAAGTACTATTAAATTAGAATTAGCTAGTGAATTATTAGGAACAACTGGTGCAATGGTTATTGAACATAGAGTTCCAACAAAAGATGCAAATGCAGAATTAAGTATTAAAGTTCTTAATTTTGAAGGTCAAGTCGATCCAACTGGTATCACAATGAGCAAAACTTCTGGAACATATAAACCAGGAGACACATTTAATTTAGGTGCTCAAGTAACTCCAGAAAACGTTACAAATGGTGCTATAAATTATTATTTAGATGAAGCTTCTGCAAATAAAGGAGTAACTGTCGATAATAATGGTAATGTAACAATTAGCGAAGATGCTGCTGATGGTCAATATGTAATTTGGGCAGAATCAGTTGCAAATTCTGATTTTAAAATTTCTTATACATTAACAGTTGATTCTGGCTCACAAACTAAAGATTGGAATAATAAGCAACAAATCTTAGAAGGTGTCGGTGGAGAGAAATGGGTTTATAATAACGACTTACACGATGATGGCGTTGGCCAAGGTGCTGATTTAAGAGTTGAAGGAAGCGAAGGCTGGACTTCAATTGGTTTAGAAAATAGACCTATAAAAACCGGTTCATTCATCTTAACTTATGGTGCTAGAACTTTTGTTAGATTAAATCCAAGTGAACAAGAGACATTCCCAGAATTTGCAGTTAAAGTTACAAATGCTGATAATGAAACAAAAATTATTAGAGCAATTGGAAGTGATCAAGATTATTTATTAGTTAATAAAGATGAAGTAGTTCATCCAAGATATGATTTAAGTGAATATATTGGTCAAACTGTTAAAGTAGAAATTGGTATTAGAGTTGGAGGCCACGGTGTTATTACTGAAATTCATTTTGAAGGAAATGATAGCTTAAATACTTCATGGATGAATAAAACT
This sequence comes from uncultured bacterium, assembly GCA_949285665.1. Lineage (GTDB taxonomy): Bacteria > Bacillota_I > Bacilli_A > RFN20 > CAG-826 > Alectryobacillus. The sequence goes on along the minus strand of CASDYC010000004.1, from coordinate 14,176 downwards.
GACATTTTAGCTGATAACTGGAAAGTTACTGGTAATCAAGACGCAGGTGTTGGCGAAGGTGTTGATATTAAAGACACAGGTTCATATTTATCTAAATCATTTATGATTGGTGCTTATAATGATGAAGTAACAGTTGGATTTAGAGCATTCCATAGAGATGGTGAAACTTATCCAGATATTAAATTTGTTGTAGTTGATGGTGAAAGTGAAACTATCATTAAAGCAAATGGTGTAGATAGTGATACAGTCCATGTTGATACAAATGAAATTCAACACTTTACATATAATATTGCAAGTTTTATTGGAAAAAGAGTAGAACTTAGAATTCAACTTGTAAATAATGCAACCCATTGTGTTATTACAGATATTCAATTTGCATAATAAATAAAAAAGTAAAATTTAATTTAAAGACCACTTTTGTGGTCTTTAAATGATAATTAGGGGGTAAATTATGAAGAAAATATTAAAAAAAGTTATACTTTCATCCTTATTGATTAGTAGTTTTTGTTTAACATCTTGTAATAATAATACTACATCATTTGATGGAAGTTATGATGATACAAACTTAAGTGGGAACCTTATTGTATGGTGGCCAGGAGGTAGTACTGCTGTTGAAAGTGTTATTAATGATGCAGTTGATAGATATGAAGAATTACATCCTCAAGTAACAATTGATATAAGATTTCAATCAACAGCTGACTTTTATTTTGCATACAATATGGCATTATTAGGAAATGAATTTCCTGATGTCGCATATATTGACCATGTTTATGTTCAAAGACTTGCATATGATGGAAGCATTGCAAATTTAAATAATTTTGGTTTACAAAATACAAAAGATTTATTTATCGATTCTTTATGGGAACCAAATTTATATCAAGAAGATTTATATGCTCTTCCAATGTCTGCAAATTCAATTACAAGAGTTTATAATAAAGCTTTATTAGATAAAGTTTTAAATAAAGATACAACTGAAGAAGATTTACCAACTGATTGGGAATCTTATATAGAATTAGGTGATAAAATTAAAGCTTATAATCAAGCAAATAATCTAACCGGAAATGAAGAATTATTTTTAACAACAGTCCCAGCTGGTACTGGTGCTGAAAGCTTTGGTGCAATGTATTATCTTGGAATGTCGGCAAGAGAAGGTGGAACAATTATGAATGATGATTTCACTCAAATGACATTATCAAGCCAAGAAAATATGAACGCTGCAACAAAAATTCAACAACTTGGAAAAGGTGGATATACACCAACAGTATTTAGTGAATCTAAATTTGAAACTGGAAAAGTTGCCTTTATTGAAATGGGTTCATGGAAAATGCTTGATTATTCAAGAATGAATAATGATACAGATATAAATATAAAATATGCTCCAATTATGCCAAATGAAGAAGGCGGAGATATTAGTAGTGGGCTCGGATTATATTCTCTTGTTTTAACAAGAAAATCACAAAATCAAGCATTAGCTGCAGACTTTATTAAATTTGTTACAACAGATTATGAAACTCAAGTTGGACATAATTCAACTCAATATTTAATGCCAACAACAAAAGAAGCATTAGAAGATGAATTTTATGATACAGCTGATTGGGAAATTTATAAAGAACAACTTAATCGCTCTGTTCCAAGACCAGGTAGTGCTGCATGGCCAACAATTGAAAAAGAATTAGCTCAATTTGTAACTGGTTTAGTTAATGGAGAAAGAGAACCTAATTATTTATATAGTATTCAAGCTGCATTAGAAGAAGTTTTATACGATTTTGAATAATATCTAATTAAATTATTATTTTATGGAAATCTCAGTTAAAAAACGAAGAATTGGAAAACATAGACAAGCCCTAAAAGCTACAGGGCTTTTGGCTTTTCCAATGTCTTGGTGGACAATATGGTTTGTAATTGCATTTGTTGCGGCTTTAGTAATGTCTTTTACAAACGTAACATTAGCAAAACTTGCTAATGGCGGCGAGATTGAATTTACACTTAATAATTATATAAGAATGTTTGATATAGCTAATCCAAGATTTGATCAAGATTATTGGTCGGCAATGGGTGTTACAATTGTTTGGACTCTTGTAATGACTGTTGGAAATAATTTGATGGCTTTATTATGTGCTTTTTTAATATATTCAATCAAAAGAGGACAAAAATTATTCTTAGGATTATTATTTTGGCCATCATTAGTTAGTGGTGTTGTTGGAAGTGATGTTACTAAAATGGTTTTTGGATCACAAAATTCATCTCTGGCTAATCAAATAGTAATGGCATTTGGAGGAGAACCTATACAATGGTTAACAAGTGAATCATATGCATTAATTTCATTAATGGTTATGCCGTTTTTATTAGGATTTTCTACCAAAATGTTAATTTATTATTCTTCTTTAATTAGTATTCCAAATACTTATAAAGAAGCAGCTATGATGGAAAGTAAATCTCAAAGTAAGGTATTTTTTAAAATAACATTACCATTAATGAAAAATGCAGTTATTTTAAATGTTATTTTATCAATTATTGATGGATTTAAAATTTTAGGACCAATGCAACTTGTAACCCAAGGTGGATATGGTACAACAAGTGAAATGCTTTACATTTATAATACAGCATTTCAAGATGGACAAATAGGTCGAGCGTGTGCGTATGCAACGATACTATTTTTAATTATTTTAATATTTACAATTATCCAAAGAATTATTTCTGGAAGGGAGGTAAAATCAATTGAATAATAAAGAAAAAACTGTTAGAAGAATTGATTTTGAAACCTCTAACAATATTGCACTTAGAGTTGATAAAAGAAAATCGAAAAGAGCTGGAAGTATTGGTTTTAAGATATTTGCATATGTATTTTTAACTTTTATTGCATTTTGCCAAGTATTTCCATTCTATTTAAAACTTATTGATTCTCTACAAGCACCAGAAACAATACCAAATGCTGATATTTTATATTTATGGCCTGAAAATTTTACACTTGGTAATTATTGGACAGCAATGAATGTAAGTGGCTTTTGGATGGCTTTAGGTTATACAATTTGTCATACTGTATGTTTTACAGCAATCTCATTATTTATTGCAATAATTGTTGCATATACTTTAACAAAACTTGAATTTAAAGGTAAAAAAATTGTTTCAGGTTTACTACTTGCAACAATGATGGTGCCTGGTGAAGTATTAATGATACCAAATTATATTATTGCTTTAAAAATGGGAATTAACCAAAATGTATTTGGATTAATTTTACCAGGTATTGTCAATGTATTTGGTATTTTCTTATTAAAACAATATATGCAAACAATTCCAAATTCTGTACTAGAGAGTGCTGAAATGGATGGATGCAATGAATTTAAAAAGATATTTAGAATAATTGTTCCAATGAGTAAACCTGTCATTATTACATATGTTATTTTAACAGTTGTTAGTACTTGGAATGAATATTTATGGCCATTAATAATGCAATCAAGCGGAAGTCCAGTTCAAACTTTACAACTTATTATGTATAAGTTTTATCCAGGACTTGGGAATTACGCAGATGGCTTTGTTAGAAGCGCAGGTATGATATTAATTACTATACCAATTATTACAGTTTATGGAGTATTCCAAAAATACTTCTTAAGTCAAAATAATATTGCAGGAATGAAATAAAAAAGGAGAAAAAGATGAAGAAAAACAAACAAAAATTACTTAGTTTAGCTAGTTTGTTGTTATTAAGTTTAACTATTACTTCATGTGATGGAAGCGATGTCACATCAAGTAGTCAAACTACAACAGATAATACAACTACAACTAATACTACAACAACAAGTACTACAATTCCTGATGTACCACCTACACCAGAAACATTTTCATATTATCAAAATACACATTTTGATACATCAAAAGGAATACAGTTAATTGATCAAGAATTATCAAGCAATGATAGATTATATACAGCTCAAGCAATTCAAGGTTTATTTGCAAGAAAAGAAGTTTCATATTATGTTGATTCAACATATGTAACAAATGGTACAAATACTGATTTATATTATCTTGAAGAAGCTAGTGAAAAATATGATTTTGAATATACTTCAATAACATTAACTAAAGCAGTTCAAGATTATATTGCTTCCTGGTCAGATATGGTTAAAGAAAACACATGGGGAAGTCAAATCCCTCTTGAAAGTTATAATAATACAGTTGGTGTAACTGCATACACTGAAACTAGTGGTGAAGGTTATTCAACCCCAGGATATATCTTATATAGACCAGGTAATTTTAGTGTAAATACTGCAGCTACATTAGCGGGTATTACTGGTTTTATTCCAGTTAGCATTGATGATGTTGAATTTTATAAAGATTTAGGCTTAGTAGAAAAATTTAATCTTGATAATGTCGCATTATCATATCGATGGTTATTTAATATTGTGTTAGGTGAATTAAGTCCAAAAGGATTAATTCATCAAAATTATAATGATGGAACAGGTTATACTAATAAATATTTAAAAGATTATGGAATTTGTAATAAATTCTTCCATATTTATTATGATGATACAACCGCAGTATCTAATTCATTTAAAAAGACATTACATTCATTTTTAGATGATAATAGTCCAATATTTGGTTATGCATTTAGCGAAGATATAGATGTTGCATTTTTCTCTCAATATGGACAATTTTTAGTTCCAACTGATTATACATGTAATTTAACATTCCATGCTGCTGACATATTTGCTGGAAAAACATTTACTCAACCAAATAGTGACGTTGACAAACCAGCAGAAGAAGGGAAACATTACGTAGCATTTGTTGTAAGTGATGGTGATAATGCAACTTATTGGCAAAATACTGCACCTTTTGCAACAAATTATATGAACGCAAGTGGTCGAGAAGATGATACATTCCCAGTTACTTGGTCAATTACTCCATCATTAGTTGATTTAATGCCAAATGTAATTGATAGTGTTTATAATACAATTAGTAATAAATATGATTATTTCTGCGCTCCAGTTTCTGGTCAAGGTTATATAAATGCAGGAAATTTTGCTGCTCAAGATAATGGGTCATATTTTGCAGATTTCTGTTCAAAATTAGACGTTTACATGGGCAAATCTGGACTTAGAACAGTAACTGTAATTGGTGGAAATTCTCAAGGTAATTTACCACAAGTTTTAAAAGGATATGCCAGTGCAGATAATGTAATTGGTGGTATTGTTTATGATGGAAATAAATACTTTGGAAGTGTCCAAGGTGGTGTCATGTGGATTGATGGAAAACCATTTGTTGGTCCAAGAGATTCTTTATGGGAAACAACTCCAGCTTATATTGCTGCAAGATTAAATACTTATGAAAGTGATATTCATAGTGTTGATGGCTATTCAATTATTAATGTTCATCCTTGGAGTCATAGCTATGAAGATATTAGAACAATTGTTGGAATGTTAAATGACAATATTGAAGTTTGTAGTGTTGATCGAATTATGCAAATGATGACTGATAATATTGACCATCAAGAAAATACACAAACATTTGATATTCCAGATAAAAATGGTATTTCAATTAGTGAAGATTATTTAAGAGAAAATCCATCTTTGATTCCAGTAGATCCTTTATTTAATGACTTCTTATTATGGGAAGAAGATTGGTCTGGAAGTGGAGTTAGTTATAATTCAAGTGATGCAGCAAGTAGTAATGTTGGTGCAATGTATAAAGGAAATATTTCTATTGCAAAAGGTAGTAAAGCTGTAAAAGATGCATTCACATTACCAAATATTGATAATTATTGGATTTCATTTAACGCAAGAGGCGATAGTCAAGATGAAAATCAAAAAGCATACATTAAAGTGAGTGTTAAAATTGGAGATGAAGAAAAAGTTGTAATTGAAAATGCAACACTTAATGGTGTTAGAGGAACTGGTAGTCAACATGTAACTGGTAATGGTTGGCAATGTTTTGGATTCCCTATTTCTCAATATTTTGAAGATTATAAAAATAAAGAATGTGTTATTTCAATTGAAGTTCTTTCAAATAGTGATGTTGGAATAAGACTAGATCAAGTAACTGTAACAGAAAGAAGTGTAGATCCTGCAATTGATTTAAGTAATGTTGATATTTATAACAATACATTTGATGAATCAACTGAAGATTGGTTACTTGGAGAACAATATCAAACAAGTCAATACTATTGGTGGGGTACAACTGATAGAGAAAGTTTTGAACAAACCGGAACTATTCAAATTGACTGCTCTGATGGTGGTGGTGATGAAAAAAGAAATGGTAATACAAATATGTGGATGGCAAAATATTACACATTACCAAATTCAAATAATATCACTTTAAATTATAAAGTAACAAGTGATAATCCAACTGGTGCAATGTTAAAAGTATCGTTGTATGCAAATGGAAAATATTATGTATTATTTGATTGGAACGTTGCTAGAAATGAATTAAATAATACAACTAATAGTGTTAATTTACAAACTTTAGATCCAAATGTTGATTGGGCAAATACAAAAGTTACTGTTTTCTTTGAAGCAAGAGATGGTGGTAACAATAATGGTGTTGGTGAAGCTTGTAGTTTAGATTATTTTGAAACTGTAGCAGCTTAAAATAAAAATAAAATATTTTAGGGCTAGAAATTAATCTAGCCCTAAAACAATAAATATTGGAAAGTAAGGTGAATTATGAAAAAAGTAAACAAATTATTAATGTTATCATTAAGTTTGATGTCAACTTTAATTGTATCTTGTAATAATAATGATATAAGTCAATCAAATAATAATACAACAACCACAACAACTAATACTCAAACTACAACAACTAGTGGTGATGCTGGTTATGATGATGATTTTTCATATTATTTAGAAACAAAAATAAATGATAAAAAAGAATTAAAAGTTTTTAGAAACTTTCAAGTTGGCGAATCTAAAGCTTTAAATAAAAATGAGCTTGTAATTGCAACAGCAATTCAGGGATTTTTTGCTAGAGAAAATGGAAAATATTATTATCAATTTGAAAGTAATGATACATGGCTTAATGATTTAAAAGAAAATTATGGATTTACTTTTACTGATACAAGTCTTGAAGAAATGTTAAAAGATTTTAAAGATAATTTTACTAATAAATATGTTTTATATGATGCAAGTAATAAAGAGTTAAATGTTGCTCGAAGTATTGCTGGTATTAAGGATTATATTCCAGTAGATGTTTCGTTAGAATCTTTAGTTAAATCTTTAGGTTTTGAACTAGGAATTGATGCAAGAGGAATGAGTGAAGAAGATTGCTTTGATACTTATAAAAATGAATTCAATAATACATCTCTTATTCAACAAAATCCTGAAACTACACAAGAATTTTTAACAGACTATGGAATTGCTGGAAAATTCTTCTTCTTTTGGCCTGATAACGGTGTTGATGATTTAGAATTTAGAAGTAAAGTTCATACATGGGCTAAAAAAGATTCGCCTATTTTTGGTTGGGTTCCAGTTGATGAACCAACTGATATAAATGTATGTTCAACTATGGGTCAATTTATGATTGCAAGTGATTGGGCTAGAAATATGTCGGTATTTGCAGCAAAATCTAGTTTTGGAGAATTAAGATTTAATAATCCAATTAAAGATGATGAAAGTATAGTTGCACAAGATGGTAAACATTATGTAACAATTATGATGTCAGATGGCGATAATATTCAAACTTGGTATAATACATTTCCAATGTCAAATAAATATTTAGCAGCAGAACGTGGTGATTTTAAAATGGGTTGGAGCATTAATCCAAGTTTATCTGATTTAGGAAGAAATATAATGAATTATGTCTATGATAATAGAGATGAAAATGATTTTTATGTCTGTAGTGTATCAGGACAAGGTTATATGAATCCAAGAGTTTATCCAGATGAAGCACTAGAAAGTTTTGTAAATGGATTATCAGCATACTTAAGAAGAACTGATTTAAGTGTTGTTCAAATTCTTGATGGTGGTCCAGATAAAGACGTAATTGAACAATATGCAAAAATACCAGAGTTAAATGGTGGTATTTATTGTTATGGTGATAAATATGCTGGAGGAAGAGGTAGTGTTTATTGGGCAAATGATAAACCTTTTGTAGCCTTTAGAGAAACTTTATGGGATGCAGACACTAGTGTTATTGCAAATAGAATTAATAATTATTCAACAGATGTTAGTAATATTGAAGCATACACGGCAATTAATTTACATCCTTGGAGTATGGAATATAAAGATGTTGTTGATTTAGTTAATAAATTAGACGAACATGTTGAAGTTGTAACAGCTGATGAATTTATTAGATTAATTAAAGACAACGTAGAACACAAAGATACTGTTCTTATTTAAAATCTCTACAATTCCTTAATATTTTGCATTAATTAATAAGATTAAGTTATGGAAAATAATAAAAAAATTAATGAAAACGAATTAGAAATATTAACTCTTACTTCACCACTTAAAGAGACAATTTGGGGGAGTGATTATTTTAATAATTCACTTCATTTAACAAATAATAATAGTATTGGAGAAATGTGGAGTTGTAGTGGTTATGATACGTTTTCTAGTATTATTAAAAATGGTCCTTTTAAAAATAAATCACTAGCTGAAGTTTATAAAAATAATAAAAATTTATTTAATAATATTAATGATATTAATTTTCCATTACTTGTAAAATTAATATCAACTAAAGATAAATTAAGTATTCAAGTTCATCCAAATGACAAATATGCTCAAGAAGTTGAACATTATCCAAGTGGTAAATCTGAATGTTGGTTAATTTTAAATAAAAGTGAAAATAGCAGTTTAATTTTAGGAAATAATGCAAAAAATAAACAAGATCTTATTAATTTAGTTAAAAATAATCAATATGAAAAATTAATTAATGAAATTAAAGTTAATATTGGAGATTTATATATTGTGAATCCAGGAACAATTCATGGGATTGGAAAAGATTTATTAATATTAGAAATTCAACAATCTTGTGATATTACTTATAGATTTTATGATTATGATCGTCTTGATAAAAATGGTAATAAAAGAGAATTACATGTTAAAAAAGCTTTAGATGTAGTTAATATTGGTAAATATAATGAAAAAGTTATCAATATTAATACATTTAATAAAGATAAAATATTAGAAAATAAATATTTTATTTTATATAAAAAAGATATATATAAAGAAGAAATTATTAATACTAATAATAAATTCTTAATTTATACAAATTTATGCAAAGATAAATTAATTGTTAATGATAAATATGAAATATCTTATGGAGAATCATTTATTTCAACTAGTTTAGCAAGTAGTGTGAAGTTAAATGGCGATGGTAAAGTAATTATTAGCAGCGTTAATTTTAATAATTAATTAAAAATAAATAATATTTTGGAGGAAATTTATGGCAAATATTGTATTTAAAAACATAAACAAGATATATGAAAATAATGTTCAGGCCGTTTTTGATTTTAATTTAGAAGTTAAAGACAAAGAATTTATTGTTTTAGTTGGACCAAGTGGATGTGGTAAGTCAACTACTTTAAGAATGTTAGCAGGTCTTGAAAGTATAACAAGTGGAGAATTATATTTAGATGATGTATTAATTAATGATATTGCTCCAGTTGATCGAAATATGGCAATGGTATTTCAAAATTATGCCTTATATCCACATATGAGTGTTTATGATAATTTAGCATTTGGTTTAAAAATGCGTAAATTTCCAGTTGAAATATTAGATGAAAATAATAATCATATTTTAATTGTCGATAAATATAAAATTAATGATTTAAAATATGATATTAAAAAATATAAAAAAGAAATTAATTTGGCTAAATTAAAAATATTTGCTTCAAAAAATGGTTTTAATATTAAATTAAGAGAAGAAGAATTAAATAAAATAATTGAAAAACGAGAAGAAGATATAAAGAAAAACCAAGAAGAAATTAAAAAATTAGAAAACAATCCATCAACCTATAAATACAAAATGGTTAAAATGCCAAAAGAACAAATTGATGAAAAAGTTAATTATGCCGCTAGAATTTTAGGATTAACTCCATATTTAAAAAGAAAACCAGCTAATTTATCTGGTGGTCAAAGACAAAGAGTTGCTCTAGGTCGAGCAATTGTTAGAAATCCAAAAGTATTTTTAATGGATGAGCCTTTAAGTAATTTAGATGCTAAATTAAGAGTTCAAATGCGTTCTGAAATTACAAAAATTCATAAAAAAGTTGGAGCAACAACTGTTTATGTTACTCATGACCAAACAGAGGCAATGACCATGGCTGATAGAATGGTTGTTATGAAAGATGGTTATATTCAACAAATTGGAACTCCAAAAGAATTATATTTTAATCCAGTGAATATTTTTGTTGCAGGATTTATTGGAGCTCCTAGTATGAACTTTTTAAAAGGATATTTCGATGGAAAAGATTTCATGATTTATATTGTAGAAGAAGATATAAACGATCCAAAAAAAGAAGTTTTAAAAGATAGCGAAATAAAAATAAAATTAAATGAAGAATTAAGAAATAGATTAAAAGATTACGTCAATAAATATGTCATTTTAGGAATCAGGCCAGAAGATTTAGTTTTGTTTAAAGGTAAAAATACTAATGAAGGTGATGTTATTAAAGTTGAAAGTGATTTAAGTGAATTATTAGGTAATGAAACTATTATTTATTCTAGTATTAACAATCAAAACTTAACCTTAAAAACAGAAAATGAGGTTAATAGTAAAGAGCATCAAGAATTTTATGTAAGATTAAAATTAGATAAAGTTCATTTCTTTGATCCTGAGACTACTAATGTTATTAAATAAAATAAATTAATAAATTAAATATATTTTAAAAAATATTGAGGTTTTGCAATGGTTTTTAAAATCCATAATACATTAAACGAAGTAATTTTAGTAATAGATATTGGTGGAACTTCTTATAAAGGAGCACTAGTTAATAAAGATGGTGAAATTATTTATAGATATAAAATAAAAGCTGCTGATTATGGTAGTAAAGAGAAATTTTTAAGTGCAATTTTTGATTTAATATCTAAACTAAATATAAAAGCAAAAATAAATAATCAAAAAGTTATAGCAATGTCTTTTAGTATTCCTGGGGCAATCGATACAGAACATGGAATTATAAAATATTCTAATAATTTAGATCTAGAAAACTTAAATTTTAAAAAAGAATTAATAGATAAATATAAAAATATACCGATATTTATGTTAAACGATGCAAATGCTGCAACTCTAGGAGAGGCAAGAAAAGGTATTGCAAAAGATTATGCAAATGTTGTCTTTTTAACTCTTGGAACTGGAGTTGGTGGAGGTATTATAATTAATCATAAATTATATGCTGGAAGTCAATTTATGGGTGCTGAATTAGGTCATATGTCAATTGATATTAATGGTAAATTATGTACTTGTGGAAGAAAAGGTTGTTTTGAAGCTTATGCAAGCGCAAGAGCGCTTGTTAATTATACAAAAGAAGGTCTTAATAAGTATAAAGATTCTAAGATGTGGCGTGAAATAAATAATGATATAAATAATATTAATGGTAGTGTTTCTTTTGAAACACTTAAAAAATATCCTAATGATTTTGGAGCTAAAGAAGTTGTTAATAAATATATAAAATACTTAAGTGAAGGCATTTTAAATTATTGTAATATTTTTAGACCAGATATTATTTTAATTGGAGGTGGAGTATCTGAACAAGGTGATTATTTGGTTAATTTAATTAATGATTATTGTAAAAATTATAATTATGGATTTAAAAGTACACCAATTCCTCTTATAAAAACTGCTACTTTGAAAAATGATGCTGGAATTATTGGTGCTGCTTATTTTGCATTAGAAAACTTAAAATAACATCGACTCATTTTTAATAAATTAATAAAAAAATAATTAATTATTTTTATTATGTGTATAATAAAAAAGAGGTGATTTTATGAAAAGAAAAATATTGTTAACATTTCTTACAACATTACTTATGTCATTAAGTGTTACTTCTTGCAATGAAGAAGATTCTAATACTACTATGACAACAACTACAACAACTCAAACAACAACTACAACAAGTGTAAGTAGTGAAGATTTTACAATAATTACTGAAGATAATGGCTTAAGCGCAGAGAATTATTTTTATAATTTTGCTTGTGCAAAAGAAGATGATGAAAATCCTCCAAAATATACAATTAAGTTAAAAACAGATAGCACTTGGGATTTGTGTTCATCATTAAATGAAAGAATTACTAAAGTTATAATTCAAGATACAAAAGTAATTCCAGTTGATGCAATAACTTTGGAATTAGTATTAAATTCTAATATCGTAGGATCAAGTGGTAGTAATGAAATTGATGGAATTAATATTGTTTTTAATAGAAAATTATTAAAACCTGGTTCTAGTAGAATTAAATTACAAGTTCAACCAAATAGTGGAAATTCTTCAATTTTTAAACTTACAACAATTTGTTTAGAAGTTTTTGTAGTAGAATATGGAAAATTGGAGTGTCCTTTTGTAACTTCAAATATTAGTGTTAATTTAGATGGTTTAAAAGATAAAATAAATGAATTATCTAAAAATCCTACATCAGCTACTTTTAATATTAGTGATACCGCAGATTTAGAAGAAGTATATGGATATACTGCTGATTATAATAAACAAGTAGAAATTGATTTAAATAATATTCCTCAAAGTATCGAAATTAAAGATTTTAAATTTGCAAGTATTCATACCTATAATTTAAATATCTTTGTTGAAGGAGAAGAAGTAAGTGAAAGAATCTGGTTTAGTTTATTAACAGATGGAGAAGAAGAATATGAAAATTATTTACTTCATGAAGATGTAGATAATAGGTATAGTTCTTTGCAAGTTTATAAAGATGATATAACAATTAAATTAAAAGTTGGAAACTATTTTACATTGAACTAAATAATTAAAAATATTTGAGTTTTGCAGAGCTTTTCATAAAAAATTAATTAAATTTAATATATTAATAGATAGAAATATTATAGTAACAATACTATAATATTTAAAGGAGGGGAATCAAAATTATGTCAATTAAAAAAATGTTATTTATTTTTAGTTTAGTTCTTATTTGCTGTGGTGCATTATTTCTTTCATCAGCAATATTAAGTGATGCAATAAAAGATTTAAATGGATACGCAGCCGGAATTAGAGATACAGGAATCGCATCATTAATTATTGGAGCAATTGGAAGTATTGTTTCTTTCTTTTTAAAAGATTCTTATTCTAAAAAAGATAAAAATAACGGTAATAAAGAAATTAAGTAATATATGAGAAAAGATTTTAAAAATAAACCTTATATATATCCTCAACCTGTATTAATTATTGCTACTTTTAATGAAGATAATACTGCTAATGCAATGAATGCTGCCTGGGGTGGTGTTGCTGATGATGATAAGATATTTATGTGTCTTTCAAAAGAACACAAAACAATTAAAAATATCTTAAATAGAAAAGCATTTACAGTTAGTATTGGTACTTTAAAAACTCTAGCAGAATCTGATTATTTTGGAATTGTTAGTGGTAATAAAATTAAAAATAAAGTAGAACAAGTTAATTTTCATATTGAAAAATCTAAATATGTTGATGCTCCAATTATTTTAGAATATCCATTAACTTTAGAATGTGAATTAATTTCTTATGATGAAAGCACTTGTGCATTGTTTGGAAAAATAATTAATACTAATGTAGATGAATCAATTTTAAGTAATGGTAAAATTGATCCAAATAAATTACAAGCTATATCATTTGATATTGTAAATGCTAAATATTTATTAGTTAAAGATGTAGTTGGTAATGCTTTTAAAGATGGTACTAAATTAATTAAATAAGATATATAAAAAAATAATTATATAAAAATCATAAATTTTTGTATAATTATTTTACTGCCGGCATGGCGAAATTGGTATACGCGCTAGACTTAGAATCTAGTGGTTCTTCCGTGCAAGTTCGAGTCTTGTTGCCGGCACCATTCGTACAGTATGCCGAAATTGAACCAAGATTTCGGTTTTTATTATATAAAAAAGTCTTAATACAAAATTAGATGAGTTGTCTTCAATTTGTGGACAACTGAATATTAATGTGTTATCATATTAATATGATAAAACACTCAATTAGATATTTTAATAAGAAAGAAGTTAGAGCGGTTTGGGATAACGAACAATCGATGTGGTGGTATTCTGC
>CASDYC010000003.1 GCA_949285665.1 uncultured bacterium | reverse complement strand
AGTAACAGCCACAATGGTAGGCGATTGTCTTCCACCACCTGTAGGAGCATAAGTTCCAGCTTCAAGAATCTTATTTAAATCCTTTTCTGATACTGGTTCCTTCTTATAAGTTCTTATGCTTCTTCTAGTTTCAATTAGTTTAATAAAATCAGTTTCCATGAATATCATTTTCCTCCCAAAATCACGATAAATACAAAACTACTTATTCATCACTAGGTTGTGTGGCAAAAAGATGATGACTCAGGAAAAGTCCACGCTCGTTTTCGGATTTATTATACTGCTAAAGAGTTAAATTGTAAATAAATGAGAAATAGATTAACTATCGGTTCTCTTGTGTTCTAAAAGGCTCACGTTTACACCACATTCGCTTATTCTTCTTTCTTTAGTAAAAATCGTTCTAGTTTCTAAAACCCCACTGAAGCCAAAAGAAGCCCAAATTATCGCAAATTAAGAAAAGAGGCTACCATCACTAGTAACCTCAGTGCTATTTAAGTCTTATTTAGCTCGTCTATTCTCATCTTATGAAGTTTATAGAAATAGCTAAGTGACAAGTTTACTGCCTTTGAGATATCTTCATAGGAATTAAAGGAGACATCTCGATAAAGAATTACCATAAGCATTTTTTCATCACTTATTCCAATATTACTAGTGAATATTCATGGAAAGATCAACCTGCTGATACAACATCAGATGATTATTTCAAATACAATGCTAATTTTAGTGATAAATTTGGAAAAACATTCTTACTTAAAGTTAAAAACTTTGGTATATTCTTATTCACAAGCGTGGGACTTAACATTGTTACTGATTTAACTAAATATCCATCAATTAATCTTGATGGAGCAGATTTAAATAAGGATATATTTATTAAAAATGTATACACACCAAGTAATTAAAATATAATTAATTAAAATTAGTTAATATTGTAATAATACTTAAAAGTGAGCGTTTGATATAAAGTTCTATAAAACTTTGTAATCTAAAATAACACTCTCTTTTTTATTAGAATTAAAGTTAAATTTTATAAGGTCATTAAAAATAAAAGTATAATTATTTTGTCAACTTATGGTAGTAAAATAAAAAGCCCTTTTAGGGCTTTTATTGAGTTTTTAATTTATACAAATCTTATTTTTTTAATGGCGGAGAAACAGGGATTTGAACCCTGGCGCCCTGTTACAGACCTACGAGCTTTCCAAGCCCGCCCCTTCAACCACTTGGGTATTTCTCCACTAAAATTAATTGATGCTTGATTATTATATCATAAAAATATTGATAATAAATAATTTATATTTTATATTGTTTAATATGATTTCATATTTAATTAATGACACTCAATCAAATCAAAGAATTGATAAATTTATTCGAAAACAATTAAGAAATGCACCTTTATCATTTATTTATAAATTGTTTAGAAAAAAAGATGTTAAAGTTAATAATAAACATGTTGATATTAATTATATTTTGAAAGAAAATGATGAAGTTAAAGTTTATATTAGCGAAGATCAATTAGAAGATTTTAAAAAAAATATTCAATTAAAACAAATAAAATTTAATCATGAAATTGTTTATGAAGATGAAAATGTTTTAATAATTAATAAACCAGCTGGTTTATTAATTCATGGTGATAGTAAAAATAAAAAAGAAACTCTTACTAATGATGTTTTAAATTATTTATATTCAAAAAATGAATATAATTCTAATTCTCTATTTACTCCAGCTCCAGCCCATAGATTAGATAGAAATACATCTGGCTTAGTAATTTTTGGAAAAAATAATAAAGTTCTGCAAGGATTAATGAATATTTTTAAAGGAAAAAGTAGTGTTAGTAAAGAATATATTACTCTAGTTTGTGGAAATATTTTAAAAGATGGAGAAATAAATAAAAGTTTATTAAAAATAGAAAATAAAAACCTTGTTATTGTAAGCGATGACGAAAAAGCAAAAAAAGCCATAACGCAATATCAAGTTTTAAAAAATTATGATGGGTTTACATTACTTAAAGTTAAATTATTAACTGGCAGAACTCATCAAATTAGAGTTCATATGCAATATATAAATCATCCAATTGTAGGTGATCAAAAATATGGAAATATAGAAGTTAATAAAAAATTTAAAAATGAATTTAATTTAAATTATCAACTTTTACACTCAAGTGAAATTCAATTTTATAATTTAGACGGTTGCTTAAAATATTTATCTAATAAAAAATTTAAAGCTAAACTTCCAGCTTTTTTTGAAAATATTTTAAAAAAACTATAGCAAAAACCTAATATTTTATGTTTTTTCATATATAAACAGGTTTTATTTTTTAAATTATTTATAATATTAGTATTATTATTTGAGGAGTTTAATATGGCAGAAAAAATTAAAGTTATTGTTAGAGATAAAAATACTCTTATCTTAGATCAAGATGCTAAAAAAGGTGATATTATTGATTTAACAGATTTACAAAAAGTTGATGATACATTACTTTTAAAATTAATTGAAGAAAATAAAGATGCAGTTTATAACAAAAAATTAAACGATATTAAAAATGATTTAATTTTAAAATACGAAGAAAAATTAAAAAGTGAAGTCGTAGTAAGTAATACAAATATTGAAAAAGAAAAAGATAAAATTATCAATGATTTAAAAGAGAAAATATATAAATTAGAAACAGAAAATAAAAATATTAATGAAAATTTAAATAATAAATTATCAACAAAAGAAATTGAGTTAAATAAACAATTTATCCAAGAAAAAAATAAAATTGAATTAGAAAACAAAAAAACAATTGATTCTTATTTAGAAAAAATTGAAAAACTTAATAACGAAAAAACAAATTTAGTTGAACAACATGCAAAAGAAGTTAATGTTTTAAATAAACAAATTAGTGATGTAAAAGCTCAAATGACTGAAAAGTATGATTTATTAAATAATCAATATAATTTACTTAAAAATGAAAAATCTATTCTTGTTACAAAAAATGTCGGTGAAGATTTAGAACAATATTGTAATAATGAAATGGTAGATCGAATGCAAAACGGCTTTTTAAATTGCGTTTGGTATAAAGATAATGATGTAATTAAGGATGAAGGTGAAGATAAAGGAACAAAAGCTGATTTTATATTTAAAGTATATAAAGATGAAAATCATAATGAAAAAGATTTATTAACTTCTGTTTGTTTAGAGATGAAAAACGACACAATTAATTCTACTAATAAACATAAAAATTCTGATTTTTATAAAACACTAGATAAAAATAGAGTTAAAAAGAATTGTGAATATGCATTACTTGTTTCGAATTTAGAATTAAATCAAGATAATGACTTACCAATTAGAAAAGTTAGTGAATATAAAAATATGTATGTCGTAAGACCTGGTTATATGGTTACTTTCTTAAATTTAATTACTTCATTAAGCAATAAATTTAAAGATTTAATATTAAAAGATTATGAATATTCAATTGAAATTCAAAAACAAAGCGATTTTAAATTGGAATATGAAAAATTAAAAAATACTTACTTAGATAAACCACTTGAAGGTTTAAAATCAAAAATTGAAAATATACAAGATCAATCAACTAAAATTAAAAATTGTGCAAGCGCAATTGATAAAGAATTAGATTCAATAATTCATAATTATATTGAAGGAATCATTGATAAACTTGATAAATTTGATGCAAAAATGATCACAAATTATAAAAAACTAAATAAATAAGTGCAATTTTATTAGAAAACATTATGTGTTTTTTAAAATAATTATTTATTTTTGGTATAATATTTACTTGTGAGGTGTGCTTTATGAATGCAATTGATAGATACAATGAATGGTTAAATTCAAGTAAAGTAACAAGTAAAGATAAAGAATTATTAGCTAAAATGTCTAGTCAAGAAATTGATGATGCATTTTTTAAAGATATAGAATTTGGAACTGCTGGAATGAGAGGACTTTTAGGTCCTGGTTCTAACAGAATTAATGTATATACAATAAGAAAAGCAACAGTTGGTTTTGCAATTTATTTAGCAAGAAAATTTAGAAATGCACGAGAAAGAGGCGTTGTAATATCTCACGATAATAGACATATGTCTCGTGAATTTGTCTTTGAATGTGCCCAAGTTTTAAATGAAATGGGTTTTAGAGCATTTATTTTTGACTCTTTAAGACCAACACCTGAGTTATCATTCGCTGTTAGATTTAAAAGAGCATGTGGCGGAATTATGATTACTGCATCTCATAATCCAAAAGAATATAATGGTTATAAAGTTTATGATGAAAATGGTTGTCAATTAGTTCCAAATAAAATTTCATCATTATTGGAGATTATGGATGGTTTAGCAAGTCCAATTGATGTTGAAATTCCAAAATTTAAAACCCCAGGTGAATTTATTATTTTAGATTATAAAATTGATGAAACTTATTTAAATTTAATTAAAGGTATTCAAATTAATTCAAATTTAAATAAAAAAGACTTTAAAATCGTCTATTCTCCCGAACATGGAACAAGTTTTGTCAATGCTATTAGAACATTTAAAGAATGTGGATATCATGTTTATCCAGTACTTTCTCAAAGTGCTCCAGATCCTGATTTTACTGGTACTTTATCACCAAATCCAGAAGATCCAAGAGCTTATAGTGAAGCTATTAAATATGCAAAGAAAATTAACGCAGATTTAATTTGTGTCACCGATCCAGATGGCGATAGATTAGGTATTGCTTCTAAGATGAGAAATGGAGAATATCGAATTTATACCGGTAATGAAAGCGGAGCTTTACTAATGAATTATATTTTTAAAGAAAAAGAAAGACTTGGTCTTTTATCTAAAAATGGTGTTATGTATAACACCATTGTTACAAGTTCATTAGGTGAAAAGATAGCCACAAGTTATGGAGTTAAAACTGAACAATTTTTAACTGGATTTAAATATATTGGAGATAGAATTCAATATTATGAAGAAAATAGAGGTCCAGAATTTGAATTTGGTTATGAAGAAAGTTATGGATGTTTACTCTCTCCATTTGTCAGAGATAAAGATGGTATTCAAGCAATTCTTTTATATACAGAAATGACTTTATTTTATAAGTTAAAAAATTTAACACTTGATGAACAATATGATAAATTAGAAAAAAGATTTGGGTATCATACTCCAGTCACCCATAGTATTGAATTTAAAGGATCAAAAGGACAAAATGATATGATTAATTTAATTGATTATATTAGAAAAAATCCTATGGATTATTTATGTGGACATAAAGTTGTTAAATATAATGATTACTTAAATCAAATAAGTTACACCGAAGATAGACAAGAAAAAATAAACTTAGATTCAAGTAATGTCTTAAAATTTTTCTTTGATGATGGCTCTTCGATTGCTATTAGACCAAGTGGAACAGAGCCAAAATGTAAAATTTATGTTGAAGCAATTTCAACTTCAAGGGAAGAAGCAGATAATTACGAAAAACAATTATTCAATGATTTTGTCTTAAAATACAAAATAAATTTAAACGGTGAATAATAAAACAAAACCTAAAAATATTTAGGTTTTGCAGTGTTTTTAATAAAAAATATATTTATTTTAAATGTTTTTTCAAATAATCGACAATACCATTATGGTTATTGTCTTTTTTTGTGACATCTTTTGCAATATCTTTTACTTCTTTTGGGGAATTGGCCATCGCAATTCCATGACTTAATAACGATAAAGATTCAATATCATTATCAGCATCTCCAAATGCATAAATATTTTCTTCATTTATATTGTAATATTTTGCAATTTCAATAATTTTATTATATTTTGAAACATCATCATAATATAATTCAAAATAATTATCAGATTGCCAAAATCTAACTTTAATATGTGGATATCTTGATACTGTTTTTTCAATTATTTCTCTATTTTGTTTATTATCAACAAAATTAACGATAAATGTAATAGGATCTTTATCTAAAATATTTAAAAAATCTCCACGATTTACAACCATATTTTTATTTAAAAAGAATGCAAATAAAAATAAATCATCTTTATCAACCCAGATTTCACTATCAGTTTCAGACATCATTGATTTAATTATGTTATGCTTTCTTAATTCAATAATGATTTCTTTAATCATATCTTTATTAAAAGTTTTTGCTTGGTCAAAAGCATCTGGTTTTTTAGGATCAAAAATTCTTGCTCCATTATATGAAATAATTGGAGTATCGAGTTTTAATTGGTTGTAATAATTTAGTAAAGCTCTAATTGGTCTTCCAGATGAAAAAATAAAAATCTGTCCACGTTTTGCAAGGTTTTTTAAAAAATATCTAGTTTTTATAGATATTTTTTTATTATCTTTTAATAGTGTCCC
The DNA here is from genome assembly GCA_949285665.1 of uncultured bacterium. Taxonomy (GTDB): domain Bacteria; phylum Bacillota_I; class Bacilli_A; order RFN20; family CAG-826; genus Alectryobacillus. The sequence goes on along the minus strand of CASDYC010000003.1, from coordinate 32,213 downwards.
ATCTAAATCTAGGGCTATTAAATATTTATTTTTTAGTTTCATATAAACCAATAATTTTTTGTACTTGATGTAATTTTTTATTTGCGATTACTCTAGCTTTTTCAGCACCTAAGTTAAGAGCTTCATCAACTAAATTTGAATTAATAATTTCATTATATTTTTGTTGGAATGGAATTAATTCATTAACAACTGCATCAGCAACAGCTTTTTTAAATGTGCCATAATTACAGCCTTTAAATTCTACTTCAGCTTGTTCCATGGTAATATTTTTTAAAGCAGAATAAATAGTTAATAAATTTGAAATTCCAGGTTTATTTTCTTTATCAAATTTAACTTCACATCCAGAATCAGTGACTGCTGACATAATCTTTTTTCTGATTGTCTTTTCGTCATCTTTTAAATAAATATCACCTTTTGGATCAGATTTTGACATTTTTTTAGTTGGATCTGATAAAGACATAATTCTTTTTCCAGTTGTATTTACAACAGCTTTTGGTTCTTTTAAAATATCAGTTTTATATCGAGAATTAAATCTTCTAACTAAGTCTCTTGTTAATTCAACATGTTGAACTTGATCTTCTCCAACTGGAACAATATCTGCATCATAGAGAATAATATCGCAAGCCATTAAGACAGGATAAGAGAACAATCCTAATCCAATTGCAGATTCATTCATTAGATGAGATTTTTGTTTAAATTGAGTCATTCTTGACAATTCACCCATATATAAATAATTCATCATTATTGCATTTAATTCTGCATGAGCAGAAACCATTGATTGTAAAAATATATGAGATTTATTCATATCTAAACCAGAAGCTAAATAAAAAGCAACGATATCTTTAGTGTTAGTATTTAATTCTTCAGGTTCAATTGGTAACGTTAAAGCGTGTAAATCAGCAACAAATATATAAGGTTCGAATTCATCTTGGAAATTTTTTAAATTCTTTAAAACACCGATATAATTTCCAAGTGTTAATCGACCGGTTGGTTTAATTCCAGTTAATACAATTTTTTTCATAACATGAAATATTATATAGAAATTTTAATAAATTTTCTATATAATTTATGTTAGTTAAGGACATATTGTTATGATTAAAATTTATACTTCACCAAGTTGTTCTTCGTGTCGAAAAGTAAAAAAGTGGTTTGAAGAACAAAATATACCATATAAAGAAAAATCAATATTCTCTCCATCATTAAATGAAAATGATATTAAAGAAATTTTAGCTAAATCTGAAAATGGAACCGAAGATATAATTTCAGAGAGAAGTAAAATTATTAAAGAAAATGATATCAACATTGAAGAAATGAAAGTTTCAGATTTAGTAAAATTTATTAAAGAAAATCCATCTTGTTTAAAAAGACCAATCATTGTTGACGATTCTAGAATTCAAGTTGGGTACAATGATGAAGAAATTAGAACATTTATTCCCGTTGCCCGAAGATTAGCACAAAAGTGGTGTAACCATGATTGTCCTGAATACGAACATTGTGATGGGAAATGCGATGAAGAAAAAAAATAGAAATCGAAAGATTTCTATTTTTTGTATGTTATTTAATTTAATCTAACTAATTACTTACTTTGTTCTTTTAAAGCGTTTAATGTACGCGCTTCTTTTGAAACTTTGTTAATTGTGTAATCAATTTGACATTTTTTACAAACATCAACTAAGAAGTTTTCGGCTTCTTTTAAATTGTTGTGTTCTTTTTCAAGTTCATAATCAACATGACCTAAGTATGTGTTTTTATCAATTGAAAAAATACCTGTATCAAATTCAACATCAATTCTTTCAGTAACTAAACTTGCAAGAATTTTTAATTGTGAGATATCAAAATCAAAGCCTAACATTAAAATAAATGTTTTAATGTTTGTATCTGGGAAAATATTTTTATCTTTTAAATCTAAAAATTGTTCTTGAGTAATTGGATCAGTTTTTTCAAGTAAACCTTCAGAAAGTGGAGTTTTAAGTGTTAATTCATATTTATTATCTTTTTCTCTAATTCTTAATCCAATTCCTTTATTTCTAAGTTCAAAATCAGTTGTATCAATATAATAATTAGTTTGTGTATATTGACTAGTTACATATTTTTTATAATGTTCTTTAACTTTTTGGTACGATTTTTCATCAATTAATACCTTCGCTTCAATTTCAATGTTGTTAGCCATAAAATCACCTCTTTTAATATTATATAAAAAATATTTGATTAACTTAATTTATTTTATAATTTATCAACATTTTTATTATCTTAAAATAGTACTAAATTAAGTTAATTTTTATCAAAACTTAATGAATTTATTAAATATCAAATATAAATATTTAACTTAATTACATTAATAAATTATAATATTTATATGTTTTTGCTAGATACTGGAGAAATAATTGTAACAACATTTGCAAGTATATTAATTGCATGTGTTTTAATAGCGTTTATTTTTGTTGTATTTAAGTTATTTAAAGATAATTTAAAACCATCCAATAAAAGTATAAAAAATAAAAATAAGTTAACACTAGAAGATAAAATTTATAAAAGAGATTTATTTTTTTCTTATTTAGGTGGTGTTGAAAATATTATAAAAATTGAATATAAAGAAGAGTATTTATTAGTCTATTTAAAAAATATTAAATTAATAAAAGAAGATTTATTAAAAGATTATGGTGTTATAGACTTAAAAATAATTGTGGATAATAATTTAGAATTAACTTTTTTAGATAATCAAAAAGAATATGATGATTTATTTGGTAAATAAATCATCATTTATCAATTAAATTATATTTTATTAAATCTTTTTTAATGTTTTCTAATGGAAAACCAACGACATTATAATAAGAGCCTTTAATTGATTTTACAAAATTAAAATTTTTATCTTGGATGGCATAGCCTCCAGCTTTATCTTTATATGTGTTTTGTTTTAAGTAATTTTTAATTAATTCATCACTTAAATTATTAAAAGTTACATAAGTTTTGACCGTTTTTGTTAATTCAAAATCTTTATAAAGAATTGTATACGATGTTAAAACTACATGGGTATTATTAGATAATAATTTTAAAAAATTATATGCTTCAATTTCATCTTTTGGTTTTTCAATTAATTTATCTTTAAATAAAACAATTGTATCAGCAGCAACTATCACATCATTTTTAAAGCTAGGGGAAATTGAGTAAGCTTTAATTTTTGATAATTCTTTTGAAATTGAAGAATTATCTCCATAATGAAAATCTTTTTCATTAATTGATGGTTTTACACATTTATAGTTATTTGTAATTTTTTTAATTAATTCAATTCTTCTTTTTGAAGTCGAAGCTAAAATAATCATGCATTTTTATTTATAATTACTGGAATTACCATTGGATTACGTTGAGTTTTTCTTGTGAAATATTTACTAACAACTGATTTTATAGTAATTTTTATATCTGCAAATGTAACTTTATTAAAACTCATTAATTCATATAAAGCATCATAAATTTGACTAGAAGCGTGTCTCATTAAGTGATCTTTATATAAACCTTCGGCAACAAAACCAATTGTTTTAACAATTGGTTGAGTTAAAATCATGTTATTTTTAGCATCAATTGCAACTAAAACTTCAACAACCCCATCTTCTTTTAAAATTTGTCGATCTCTAATAATTGCAGTTGAAATACCATTTATATCATTTCCATCAATAAATATATCATCAGCTTGGACTCTTTCGCCTTCTCTAACTTTATGATTTTGTAAAATTAATGTATCTCCATTTGAACAAATAAAGATATTTTCTTTAGGAATTCCAATTTTTTCAGCAATATCAGCATGGGATTTTAACATGTAATATTCACCATGAGCTGGCATAAAATATTTTGGAGTTAATAATTTTAACATTAATCTTAATTCTTGTTTTGATGGGTGACCAGATGAGTGGATGTTTGGATATTGACTTGTTGTAATACAAGTTGCTCCAAGTCTTGTTAGTAAATTTATCAATTTATTAACTAATAAAGTATTTCCAGGAATTGGATTACAAGAAAATACAATTGTATCTCCAGGATAAATTTTAATTCCTTTAACATCGCCTTGAGCGATACGGGATAAAGCAGCCATTGGTTCACCTTGAGAACCAGTACATAATATTGTTATTTGATTTAATGGATATTTGTTTAAATCATTTGAATCAACAAAAGTAGAATCAGGAGCTTTAATATAGCCAATTTTTCTTGCTAGAGATACAGCTGATTCCATTGATCGGCCAATTACACAAACTTTTCTTTTATATTTTAAACAAGCATCAATAATTTGTTGAATTCTTGAAATATTACTAGAAAAAGTTGAAATAATTAATCTTGAAACACATTTTGAAAAAATTTCATGAATTGAGTTAACAACATTTTTTTCACTTGGGGTATAACCTTCTAAAGCGGCATTTGTCGAATCAGCTAATAATAAATCAACACCTTCTTCTCCAAGTCGAGCGATTTTTCTTAAATTAATATCTGGTCCAACTGGAGTTAAATCAATTTTAAAGTCACCTGTTGTAACAATTCTTCCAGCTGGAGTATCTACAACAATTCCAAAAGCATCTGGAATTGAGTGAGTAACTCTAAAAAATGATAATTTAAATTCTCCAACACTTAATATATCAGTTTCTTGGATTTCAACGATTTTAACTTTTTCTCTAATTCTATGTTCTTCTAATTTATTTCTAATTAAAGCTGCCGCAAGAGGTGGAGCGTAAATAACAGGTACATTAATTGTTTGAATTAAAAATGGGATTCCACCAATATGGTCTTCGTGACCATGAGTAATAACAAGAGCTTTAATTTTTGATTGATTATCTTTAAGTTGGGTGTAATCTGGTACAACATAATCAACACCAACTAGTGTTTCATTTGGAAATTTTACACCAGCATCAATAATTAAAATTGAGTTATTTGATTCAACACAATATGTATTTTTACCAACTTCTCCTAAACCACCTAGAGCATATACTTTTATCGGTTGTGAAATAATACTTTTTTCCATACTTTCTCCATAATTAAATTAACAGTCAATAATTGTCATATTTTTCTTCTTCGTTTTTATTATATATTTATATTATAAAATTATCAATTATTATTCAATTGCAACAGCATTATTATCAACTTTGAATGGTTCAAATGAATTTATTCTATCATAATATAAAATACCATAAAGATGATCTATTTCATGTTGTAAAACAATACTTAAATAACCACTTGCAGTTATTGTAATTGGTTTTTGATCTAAAATTGAATAAGCTTCAACAGTTATTTTATTTGCTCGATAAACATAACCTTCATGTTTTTTATCAACGGAAAGACACCCTTCGCCTTGCCTTAAGTAACATTTTTTAGCTGATTCTTGAACAATTTTTGGATTAACTAAGACAAATTGTTTTGTTATTAATTGATTATTATGATTTAAATCTTGTAAATAAATTGCAATTAATTTAATATTTCTTCCAATTTGAGGAGCCGCTAATCCAACGCCTTCTCTAACATCTTTATGAGTTTTTAAAAATTCTTCATCTTGAGATAATTTTAAATAATTTAACATATCAAGACCAAGTTGATTAATTTCATCATTTAAAGGCAATTTAATATCAATTGATTTCTCTCTTAAACTTTTTTTATTATCTTTTACAATTTTAAATAATTTTTCCATCGCCATATATATTATAATATTTATAATATTTTTTAAAGAATTTTGATATAAATGGAAGCGTTATTATTAGAAAAATTACTCGAACTTAAACAATTAATATTAGAAAGTGATTCTTATAAGAATTTAATTTTTTATGAAAATAAATTAAATAATGATATTAATTTATTTAATATGAAAACAAAAATAAATAAACTTCAAGAAGAATATAAAATAGAAGTGAGTAAAAATAATAAAGATAATAAAAAAATAAAACAAATTAAAAAAGAATTTAATGAATTATCAAAAGTTTATTATGATAATCAAATTGTTAAGAATTATTTAAAATACTATGCAGAAGTTAAAGATTTTTATTCTTATATAGATGAAAATTTAATATATATTTTTAATAAGGACATTAAAAAATGATTAAAATTATTGCTGGAAAATTTAAAAACAAAAATATTTTAACACCAGATACTTTAAAAACAATTCCAAGTAAATCTCGAGTTAGAGAAGCAATTTTTTCAATCTTACAACCTTATATTTATGAATCAGTCGTTTTAGATTTATTTTCAGGATCAGGCGCTCTTGGAATTGAAGCAATTTCTCGAGATGCAAAGTTTGTTTATTTTAATGATTTAGATAAAAATTCATACCAAATCATTCAAAAAAACGTGCAAAACTTAAATATTTTAAATAATGAGGTAAAAAATTTAGATTATTTAAGTGCTTTAGAATATTATAAAAATAATAATCTAGTTTTTGATATTGTTTTTTTAGATCCACCATATATTAATTTAGATTATTATTTTAATAGTGTTGATTATTTAATAAAAAATAACTTAATTAATAAAAAAAGTGTATTAGTTTTGGAAACTAATACACAACTTGATTTAAGTAAATATAGTAATTATTTTAAATTTATTAAATATTATTCTTATGGTTATTCTAAACTTTATATTTTAAGAAATATTTAATTAATTTTTTAGCTTATTTTAATTTAATACTAGTTAATATTGATTGATTTTTATTAATAGCTTCAAATATTTCATTATAATCATCGAATAAGTTTTGGTCATTTAAGATAATATTATCAGCTAATAATCCTTCTTCAATTAACATCATATAATTCATAAGTGTGACATCAAAATGAATTACATCAAATGAAGTTTTAAGACTAGCTAAATAGCCTAATTTATCAATTTTTGCTCTTTCTTTTGAAGTTATATTAATACTAGAAAAAGAAACACCTGGAGCAAAAATTGCAATTAATTCTTGAGGATTAATATTTTCTTTAATTTTTAAAGTTTCAATAACTTTTTTAACTAATAAATCAATGGTTGTATCCTTATTTATATATATAGCACAAATTATATTTTTATCTTTTGAATATAAAAATAGTGGTGCATAAGTTTTTGATAAGATTCCAATTTTAAATTTATTAGAATCAGTATAAATTGCTTTAATATAATCTAAATTTAAATCATCAATTGTTTGTTCACTTGATAATTTACAAAGTTCAATTAAATTTTTTCCTTTTTTATATTTAATTTTTTTACTAATTTCATTTGAATCGTCTTTAATAATTATAAAACCGTTTTCAAAATCATATTTTGGTTTTTTAAAAGTACTAGATTCAATTTCAATATTATTTTGATTTAGTTTATATTTAAAGCAAGACATTTTATTTAAAACTCTTTAATTATTAATTAGTCATTTTCAACAAGTGAAAAATCACCAGTTTTATTCCAACAATCCATTAATGTTAATGCTTTTGCACCATCACCAGATCTATTATCTTTACCTTGGACTTGGAACATAATATCTCTAACTCCGCCATTTTCTGGAGTTGTAAAATCAACTAATAAAATAGAAGGAGTTGGGAATGTATCGCTAGAACTTGCTGAAATAAATGTTTCAAGGCTTGTTTCATCAACATGGCCACCAATATAATATTCAGAATCAAACATATTTCCTCCAAATGTTTCAAAAAAGAAGCTATAAGTTCCAGTAAATACACTGAATAATGTTTCATCTTCAGTATCACCTGAATCTCTTTCTTCTCCAACATTGATTGTGACTAAATTAAAATCTAAATTATCGCTTGTTCCGTTAGTTTTTGAAACAAAGTTACCACTTCCAAAGTTCTTTTCTAAATATTCAAAACCACCTTTTGCTTCTTCACAAGCGGTACAATCTTCTTCAACAAATGCTAAGAAAAATCTTTCTGCTGGTAAATTTTCAATTGCATTATTTCTTTCAGTTGCGTCAGCAGAATTATATGCAGTCATAATATTTTGAACTAATTTTCCAGCTTCACTTGTATCATCTGCTTGATCAGCACTAACACCTCTTAATGATACGTTAAATCTATTATAGTATTCCATTGCTTCACCAGTATTATCTTGCATTCCTTGAATCCAAGAAACTAATGGTGAAATTGAGAAAATAATACCAAATACAATACCAACAATTAATAAAGGTTGGATCCATGCTGTTTCTTTAATCCAATCCCATATTTTAACAAATGGTGTAGCTAATTTTTTCCACATGTTTGTACACTCTCCTTAAATCCATAAAAATAAATCTTTAATATATTATCACTAATTAAAAACATATTCAAATATTAATATATATATTAATATCTTTAAAATGTATACTTAAAATTATAAATAATTTTTTTAAAAAATATTCATTTTTTTGAAAAAATAATATATCATTTTTCATAGATATGTTTTACTTTAAATATCTAAAAAAAGAGCTCCATTATTTCTTAATTGAACACAAAAGCACTAGATTTGTAATTGAATCTGGTACAACACTATTTTTATGTATTTTAAGTGCGTTCTTTTTTGCTCTTGGATTTAGATGTTTTATTTCTTTAGGAGATTCAACTCTAGCAGTTGTTGGAAGTGATCCAAATATTATTCCACATCTTGCAACTGGAGGTATGTCTGGTGTTTCTCAATGTATTATTTTATTCGGGCAAATATTTGGATTAGAAGTAAATTATAATTTACTTCAATCTATATTTTATTTTATTTTAAATATTCCATTATTAGTTTTTTCATTTTGGAAATTAGGATTTAAATTTTCATTTTATACAACATTAAATGTTGCTTTTGTATCAATTTTTATTAACTTTTTACCAACTGGAGAAAATGTAATTTTTGATCAAATTGGTTTATTTTTAGCAGATGAACCACTAGCAAGAGGTATATTTGCAGGTATTATGACTGGTCTTTCTTCAGGAATTGCATTTAAAGCAAATCATAGTGCGGGCGGGGTTGATATTATTGCTTATTATTATTCAACAAAAAAATCTACTTCAACTGGAAAATATATGTCTTTATTAAATGGAATAATTATTTTAACATTTACAATTTTATCAATATTCCATCATTCTAATGCAAGTGTAGCAATTGTTACAGCTTTATTTTCTATTTCGTATTTATTCTTCTCATCTTTAGTTATAGATACAATTAATGTTAGAAATAAAAAAGTTCAACTTCAAATTGTCACCGGTAATGAACAATTAGCAAAGGTAATTGTTGCTAACGTTCCACATTCTTGTACCATTGTAAAAGCAAAAGGTGGCTATACAGGAAATGATAAATTTATAATTTATTGTGTTGTTTCAAATAGTGAGGTTGCAAGATTAGTCCACAAAATTAGAATTTCAGATCCGACTAGTTTTATAAATACTGTTAACTTAAAACAAGTATATGGTAGATTCTTTATAAGACCAATTGATTAAAAATAACCAGGTTTTGCTGGTTATTTTTAATTATTAGATAATAAACTTATCAAATAATAAATAAAATTTATTGATTAATAAAACCACTAATTTTCTAAGCAATTAAAACATTTAAACAAAATTTGAAAATTATTTTTTAACTCTAATGCAAATTTTTGCCAAAAATGGCAAATGTCCGTACTTGAATTTATTGAGAAAAACTTGTTTTTTGTTTATTAAGAAAAATATAGACTAATAATTTTACATTTATTTTTGATATGGCGGAGAAGAAGGGATTTGAACCCTCGCTAGCAAAGCTACTGTCAGTTTTCGAAACTGATCCCTTAAACCTCTTGGGTACTTCTCCAATAAATATTATAAATCAATATTTTAAAAAATAAAAATATTAAGGTTTTGCAATATTTTTTTAAATAATTATATCTTTCATAAAAAAATATATTTTTTTATGATAAAATATTTAGGTTATGAATAACTTTTTAGTAACCAAATTTACTTCAAATGATTTTTATATCGTAATTTCAATAGTTGCGATTGTTTTTGTTGTAGTTATTTGCTTTTTAATTTACTTTATCATTTTTGATAACATAATTTTGAGAAGAAAAAACCACAAATATCACGAAAATATCATTTGTTATGATTATAAATCTCAATATGTTTATTATTTTGATAAAAGAAAATTAGGTGGAGTTAAAAAAATAAGAGTTGAAAGTTTTATTAAATCTTTTGATGAACACAGTCAAAATATAGTCGAAGATTTTTTAAGTCAAGCTGTAGAAAATATTAAAGATATTAATAAAGAAGTCTGTGTTGATATTAAAAATATTGGTTCTAAAAAATTACACTGTTTTTGTCTTTTAGAAATATATGCTGTAAATCGTGCAAAAAATATGATTCACATGAGAGAAATGTTATTTAAAAATTTACCTCTTGTAAATATGGATGATAATAAACACATAAATAGTGTTAATTATTCTTTTAAATCAACAAATAAAGAAATTGAGAGTTATTTTTTAAATAACAAACCATTTAGAGGTGCTTCATATATTTTTCAATTTAAGATCGATTATTTAATTAATGATACAAATATTGATATTTTTGTCTTTTATTCATTTAAAGACATTATTGCAAAATATTGTAAAAAAAGAGTCTTAGTTGATTTTTCTAATAATTCATTTATATTACATGATTTTAAAGTTATAAAACATATTGAAGCCTTGAGATTATTGAATAATATTTTTAATGATTTTGATTTATTTATTGAATTAAATAACTTAAGAAACAAAGTTACATATAAAGCGGGTGTTGTTGAACATAAATATTTCCCAAAAGATTTTTCAAAAGTTATTAAAACTTTAAGACAAACACTAAATGAAGCAATAACTAAACAGAAAAAATATTTATTTTATGATACAAATATTAGTAATTCATTTTATTTTGATCAATCTTATAAAAATGAAATTGAAAGTATTATTAAATTACATTCCTTAAAATTCTCATTTCAACCAATTTTAGATATTAATGATTTAAGTGTTTTTGGATATTTATCGTATGTAAGAGCTACTAGTAAAGTATTCAGTGATATTAATGAAGTTAAACAATATGCTTATAATCTTGGTTTATCAAAAAGATTATTTTCAGAGATATTAAAATATTTATGTTCTAAATTTAATAATGAAAAATCTTTAGATACTAGTAATTTATTATTATTTTATGAATTAAAATTCTTTGAATTAGATTGCTGTAATTCATTACTTGGTTATATTCAAAATGCTAAAAATGTTCAATTAGTTTTAGTTTTTAATGAAGATGATATTTTAAGAAATTTAGATAGTAAAACAATTATTGATGAATTTAGAAAAATTTCAAATAAGAGTTATATATTAGGATTAAATATAACTGAAAGAACATTAGAACTACCGGATGAGTTATATAATTTATTTTCATATTTTATATTTGATAGTGTATATTTTGAAAAAACTTTTCAAGATATATCACACTCTTCAATATCTTTAATAAAAGCTATTGAAAAGATATTAAAATTTAAGAAAACTATTATATTAAAATCTGTCAACACTCTTAGTGAATTAGAAGTAAGAGTTAAAGAAGGTTTGAATTATATTTCTGGTGATTCTATTGGAGAAATTAGTGATATGATATTACCGGTTAATAAGAGAATTTTAAATAAAATTAAGAAAAATATATTAAACAAAAAGGAGAATTAAGATGAAACAAAAATTTAAAAATGATGCAATAACTCCAAGAGACCAAGATTTTGCAAAATGGTACACAGATGTTTGTAAAAAAGCCGAATTAATGGATTATAGTGATGTTAAGGGTTTTATTATTTATCGTCCATATGGTTATGCAATTTGGGAAGAAATTAGAAATTATTTAGATAAAAAATTTAAAGAAACTGGTCATGAAAATGTTTATATGCCACTTGTTATACCAGAGAGTTTATTTAATAAAGAAAAAGAACATGTTGAAGGATTTGCTCCTGAAACATTAGTGGCAAATATTGGTGGAGAAAAAAAGATTGAAGATCCTTTAATAATTAGACCAACTAGTGAAGTTTTATTTACGAGTTTTTATGCAAGAATTGTTAATTCTTACAGAGATTTACCAAAATTATATAATCAATGGTGTAGTGTTGTAAGATGGGAAAAAACAACAAGACCATTTTTAAGAGGTAGCGAATTCTTATGGCAAGAAGGTCACACACTACATTTAAGTGAAAAAGAAGCTAGAGAAGAAACTCTTAAAATGCTTGATATTTATGATAATTTAGGAAGAGATGTTTTAGCAATTCCATTTGTAAAAGGTCGAAAATCAGAAAAAGAAAAGTTTGCTGGTGCTCTTGAAACTTATTCAATTGAAGCGTTAATGCATGATAAAAGAGCTCTTCAAAGTGGAACAACTCATTATTTTGGCCAAGGATTTACAGAGGCTTTTGGTGTTAAATATTTGGATAAAGATGGAAAAATTAAATATCCATATCAAACAAGTTGGGGTGTATCTACAAGATTATTAGGAGCTATCATTATGGTACATGGAGATGATAATGGTTTAGTATTACCTCCATATGTTGCTCCAATTCAAGTTGTTATTGTTCCAATAAGATATCAAGATGAAAAAGTTAAAAATGCTTGTGATAAATTATTAAAAGATTTAACTAAACTTGGAATTAGAACTAAATTAGATGTAAGTGATCATACTCCTGGTTGGAAGTTTTCAGAATATGAAATGAAAGGCGTACCACTTAGAGTTGAAATTGGACCAAGAGATTTAGCTATTAATCAAATTACATATGTAAAAAGAGTAAATAATCAAAAAATCACTACAGATCTCTGTGATTTTGAATTAGCTGTACCAACAATTTTAAAAGAAATTCATCAAGAAATGTATAAAAAAGCATTAAAATTTTTAAATGAAAATATATATGAAGTTCATAGTTATAAAGAATTAAAAGATGTTGTTAATAAAGGTGGATATGCTAAAGTTTGTTGGTGTGGTGACGAAGAGTGTGAAAATAAAGTAAAAGATGATACCAGCGCAACTTCAAGATGTATGCCATTTGAACAAGATTTATTTGAAGAAAAATGCCCAATATGTGGAAAAAAAGCAAAATATGTAATATATTTTGCTAAAGCTTATTAATTATTAAGTAAATAAATGCTTTATTATAATAACTAATTTATGTTATTATATTAAAGCACAAACGGAGTAATACCCAAGTTGGTGAAGGGGCTTCCCTGCTAAGGAAGTAGATCGGGTAACCGGTGCGAGAGTTCGAATCTCTCTTACTCCGCCATCGTATAGCTAATATTTTGATATAATTCAAATGTGTCAAAATTAATTATATATGTCCGAGAAGTCGGGCTTTTTTTATTAAAACATGAAAATGAAAAAGATCTTTCTTTTATATCGGAAAATGATTAACATGGAGTAATAACTAATGGTTGGTTACGTGTATCTCATAGAAAACTTGATCATGAAAAAAGTAAACCATATCGTCCATATCATACTCATGATGAAAAACAACTTCTAAAAGAAAACGAAAAAGTTCAGCTTGATGTAGTAGAAGTATGGCCTACATCGGTTATTGTTCCAAAAGGATATCGTTTAGTATTTTATGTTGGAGGAAAAGATTTTTCATTTACTAGTAAAGATAAATGGTCAAGAGTTAATATTTCATCATATCTACGTTTAAGAATGCTACTTAGTTTATTTAGAACGCTATCTTTAAAAGTAATGTTAGCTTTATTAAAACATGATAAAGTATGGAAAGGATAAGCTATGTATACTCATAATATTGACAGTAAATCTAAATCATATCATGGAATTACAACAATATATTCTGATGAAAACGATAAACCTTATATTTTATTGCCAATAATACCTAAGAAAGAAAATTAATAACAAAATCTTTTTATAATAAATTGAGTAATTTATAATATAACAAATTATTGGAGTTTAAAGATGTTTGATATTAATGATGAAATAATAATAAATAATATTAAATATAAGATAATAAAACTTTTAGGTCATGGGAAAGGTGGATATTCATATTTAGTAGTTGCGAATAATAAAGAATATGTATTAAAGAAAATTCATCATGAACCATATCCTTATTATCAATTTGGAAATAAAATAGAAACAGAATTAAATGATTATAAACGTTTATTTAATACTGGAATTAGAATTCCTAAAATGATTGCAGTTGATATAGATAAAGAAATAATAATTAAAGAATATATAAAAGGAGCAGTTTTATCTGGTTTAATTAAAGAAAATAAAGATATAACAATTTATATTAATCAAATGAGAGAAATGTTTCCTAATATTTATAATGCCGGACTTAATATTGATTATTATCCAACAAATTTCATAGTTAATAAGATAGATAATTTAATTTATTATATTGATTATGAATGTAATTTATATAATCTAAAATGGGATTTTGATAATTGGGGAATTAAATATTGGAATGGTTTAGAAAAGTTAAATTAAGTAAAAGAAATGCAATTTCAAAATGCTTAAAAATTGTCAATTTTTTAATCAGTAAATTAAAAATAACTAATTTAGTATAAAAACAACTTAATTCTTATTAATATAAAGAAAGCTTTAAAACATATAATAACGAGCTTATAAAAATTTATAAATTAATTAATATAGTTTATGTAAAATATCTATATAAAAAGGAGAAATAATTATTATGAGTAGAGTACCAATCAAAGATTTTTATAACAGAATATTAGGTTATATTGAAGAAAAACCAAACGGCGATAAAGTAGCATATGATTTTTATAATCGCATACTTGGAACATATTATAAAAGTCAAAATGTTACAAAAGATTTTTATAATAGAATTATTGCAAGAGGTGATGTTACAAGTGGTCTTGTATATAATGCTAAAAATAAATAAAATAAATTAATAATATATAATTTATTATATTTAATGTTTTAATTTTTTAGATATTGTCAATAATTTAACTTTAAAGTATAATACGAGTATCGGAGGAAATATTTATGAAAATATTAAAAGTTATCGAAAAAGTAGTTATCTTTATTGCTACAGTTTTCTGCTTACTTGCATTTTTAATTTCAGGTTCTGCAGATGAATCACAAGGAATTGCCGGAATTGTTACAAATAGTCTTGCTTATTCTGTTCTAGGATGCATTTTTATTGTTCTTTTATTATCGCTTGGTATTGTATTATATTTTTCAAAATATAATAAAGTTGGAATTGGATTACTATTAGTAGCAAATGTTGTTGTTTTTGGACTTTGCATTGCAGAATATAGTACTGGTGTTGAAGTTAAATCAATTAGCATTGTTATTGGATTGGTTGGTTCAAGTTTATATTTTGCTGGATTAATTATGTATGGTATTCATTATCTTATTGTAAGATTAACGGCTGCAGAAAATTGTGATCCTGATATGAATTCTAAAATTCAATTATTATTAAAATGGAAAGATTTGGAAAAACAAGGTATTATTACTGAAGAAGAATTTTTAGAAAAGAAAGCTGAAATTTTAAATAAAATTAAATAATAATTATAATTAAATAAAAATTAATAAAAGAAAGAGTTTTTGAAGTCTTATTCAAAAACTCTTTTTATTTATCCGAGTTATTAATTTTATAGTGTTTTAATTGTTATTTGGAAGAAGTGATAAATCGTCAATAACCGTTGTTCCAACATCACTTACAATGCTATTTAAAGTAATTTCTTTTACACCGTTTTCTTCTTCAATTTTAGCAGTCATATTAATAGTAAATGATTTTGTTTCTTCATTAAAATTAAATATTACATTACTAGTTAAATTACTTGAAGTAAATTCTCCTCCAATTAATGCACTTAATAAATATTCAACTCCAACAGAAGTATTATATTCACTAACTTCATAATAATAAGTTTTATCGTCATTTATTTTTATTTCACTAACATAATCGGTATAGCCATTACATAAATCACTTAAAGAAGGAATGTTATATAATGTAGTATCACTTGAAACATAATTTCCATCTATGAAATTATATGCAGTAACAGACCATAAAGCTTCATCATAATATAAGATTTGTTTATTAGTTGTATTATTTTTACTTAATTCTTCATATCTATAATTATCTTGCCATAAACGTTTATAATATATAGTTTCATTAGATATTTCTTCATTATTTGTATTTTTTGAGACTATGTTAATAGTAGTACTAGCAGTTGCATTATTACTAATTGCAAAATTATCTCTTAAAAAATTATGAAATGGAGAAGCAATTTTACAAGTAAATGAACCAAGTTCAATTGAATCTCCAAACATCGAAATACCAATAACAAAACTTATTTCATGAGTTGATGTTTTAAAAATATAAGTTTGTCCATAATATTCATCATAACTTCCTTTACTCCATCCAGCATTTTCAAGAAGTAATTCATATGAAGATAAAATTCCTTCTAATGTATAATTTTCTTCATTATAGAAATTTAAATATCCCATTCCATAATAGAATGTAGCAGTAATATTTTTAACTCCAATATTTGAAGGATAAGGAAGAATACTTGTATCTCCACCCATTAAAGTTTCAAATTCAGAATAAGAACTTTCATCCATTACTTCGCTCCAAGAAAGAGGAAGAGTATAAGGTACATAATCATTTAAAGTATATGGAGAAGTAGTAGTTCCTACATTTGTAATATTAATTTTAATATCACCTTTTTGTTGTTTTAAATTAACATAATCATAATAATCATATGAATAAGTAATTGTATAAGTTCCATCATCATTTATTTTTAATTTATATGAATTATTTGGATCTGCTGCTAAATGATCACCAAGGGTGAATTCTAAATAAAATACTGGAGAATTACGATATAAATATGGAAGAGCAACATCTTCTGGAGTATAAACTCCATCTTTATATGTATAAAATTCTGGTGCAATTGGATAATCAGTTGCTAAAACTTGAAGCATTGTTAATCCAGTTTGACCAGCAGTAATTCCATGAATTTTTCCATCTTCTAATAATGAAAATGTTGTAATTGTGTTTTCATCACTTTGAATTTCTCCAATTGTATAATCTTTATTATCTTTATTATATTGGAGAGTTACAACATCGCTTGTAACAATCATTTTTCCATTCGTGATAGTTCCGTCACTTGAAGTATCAGTATAACTTGCAGTGTAATTTAAAGCTTTAAATTTTTCAAAAACTTCCTTTAAAACTTTTGATTCATTAGTTTCTGGTCTTGTAGTAACTTCAGGGACAATAACTTCACTACTTGAAGATAATTTTAGTGTTGTAAGAGATGAAAAATTACTATCTTTTGAATATAACTTAATATCATTTAGTGAATTATTATTTAAACTTAATTCAATTTTATAAACTGGATAATTAATATAACCTAAAAATCTTTCTCCAACTTTTAATTGATCATTTTCACCTACATTATATACATAACTATTATTTTCTAATTTAAATAAATCAGAAGTATAAGTTAAAAACGGATTTTGATAATTTGAAAATGGAATTTCTTCATCATTAAAATCTAAAACTGGTTCATAATTAAACGTATTTGAAATATTTAATATTTTCTCACATGCAATATTTTCTTCGTTTGGAAATAAATGAATTGCTTCTAATCCATCAATTTCGGAATAAAATTCATCATTTGAAAAGAATAAGTTAACTTTTCTTTTAATTTGTGTTCCATTATTATTGTCATCTTGAAGACCTGCCAAATATAAACCATCATCTTTGGTTAATTCTTTAAATAAGTCTTCAATTTTAATAACTTCATTTTCTGTAGTAGTTGTAGTAGTTGTTTGATTACTTGTGGTTGATTGACTGTTTGTTAAATCGCTATTATTACAAGAAGTTAATAATAAGAGTAAACCAACAGTTACAATACTAAATTTTGTTTTCATATTCGCCTCCTAAGTGCATAAATATTTTACCATATTTAAATTTTATTTATATAAAAATATTTAAGTTTTGCAGTGTTTTTTAAAAATTATTTAAGATTTGTTAAGTTTTTTATTTTAATATTTAAAAAATATAGATTAAAATAAATAAGTGATGTTATATTTATTGTTTTTATTATTAATTATTAAAGATTATATAACACATCCAATATTATCTTTTTAAGCGTTAATAAAGTAATAAAAACTAAAAAATGTGTTAGATATGCATTAGTTTTTGTAAAAAAAGATAATATTGTTAATGAAATTCAACAAGAGAAAATAATAAATAAAGTTAAAAATTATAAGAATATAAACATATTTAATTATGAAGATTCATATCATAATCCATATTTAATTAAAGACGCAGAATCAATAATTGTAAATGAATTAAGTAAAGTTAATAATTCAAAAAATAATAAAGAAAGAAGAGAATTATTAAATAAAATTAATTTGAATAAAGCGTATAAAGTTGACAAAAATAGAATAATAACTTGGCTATCTTTATAAATCCTTTATATTTTATTTGATGTGTTATAAAATATAAAACATGAAGCAATTATTATATGAAAAAATAGTCAATGAAAGTAATATAAAAGAGATTGATAACTTTAAAGTAAGAAGATCTTTTTGGGTATATTATTTTTCAATAATGTCATTTTCTTTATGTTTTACAACTTTTGAAACTTTTATTGGAATATATTTTTATAATTTAATGGCACAAGTTTTATCTTATTTAATTATTATATGTGGTTTATTTTTATTATATTTTTATTTTAGATTTTTAGATTTAATAATTAGATATAAGGTGTTTAAAAATATATATTTAGGTATATTTCTTTCAAGTATTTATGTTATTTTAAGCGCTATATTTTTATTTGTTAGTATTTTTACAAATAGAGTTGAAATGCATTCAAGCACATCTTTTAGTGTACATTTTAATCCTGGTTTTTATTTTTTTATATATTTACCTTTGTTTATTATTTTTGTATTTGTTAATTATTATTTTTTTTAAAGTGTTTTGCAAAATATGTAAAAAAGAAAGATAGTGATTTTAAAAAAGAAAACTAATATATAAACCTCCAAGACTAACAAGGAGAGTTGGAATTGCAATTATACTTCCATATATTGAAAATTTTAAAAATGAAAATTCAACATCATTTTTTCTTAATATTGACATCCACATAATACCAGCTAATGCTCCAATTGGAGTAAAATATGCCGCAATATTTGAACTAATAATACTAGAATATATCGCTTGAGGTGATATATTAGTAAAGTTTTTAATAATATCTACATATAATATGCTCATTGGAATATTATTAGTTAAATTTGCAAATACAAATGAAGATAATCCAAATGTTAATATTGGCTGACTAGTATTCAATAAGTTAAATATATATGTTGTAATATCATATTGATGAAGTGTTAATACAATTACAAACATTGATAATAATAATGGAATTAAATTAAATGGTAATCTAAAAATAGATTCTTTTAAGATATATCTTTTATCTTTATTAAATATACAATAAATTATTAAAAATATTAATAAAATCCCTGCAGAAGTTAAAGATATTATCCACATACTTAAATTAATAAAAGAAGATATTGCTAATAAAATAATACATATAATTAATAATATTAAAGATATTATAAATATATTTTTATCTAATATATAATCGCTTGATATATTAGAATCTAATTTTTGTTTTAATTTATTTTTAAATATTAATAACATGATTAATAAACTAGTAATTCCAGCAAATATTGTTGGTAAAAACATATATTTAATATATGTAAAGAAATCTATATTAAATGAAGTTGCTAAATATATATTAGTTGGATTTCCAATAATTAATAACATACTCCAAGTATTAGCGGCAACAAATTCTGCTACTAAATAAGGAATTGGAGATATTTTAGTATTCTTACAAAAAAAGATAATAAATGGCGTAAAAGTAATAACAATAATATCATTAGAAGTAAAGATAGTTAAAATTGATACCATGAAAAATAATATAATAAACATTGCAAATTGTGAGTTTTTTGCTTTTTTAACTGCTAATGTTGCTAAATATTTAAAAAATCCTACTTCATCTAAGACAACACTTAAGAAAACCATCGATATAAATAAGACTAATATCTCAAGAGGATTTACACTAGAATTTTCAATCATACTTAAAAATACAACATTTGCATCAACTAATCCAAAAATTAAAAGAATAATTGCTCCAAGAGTTGGAGCAAACCAAAATGTTTGCACTTCAAAGTTTTTAATTTTTAAAACCGGACATGCAAACACACATACAATCATTCCAAGTATTGATAATATTGATATTATTATTGCAGGTATCACGATATAAATTATAATATTTAAAACAAAAAATTGATTAAATTTTAAAAAAATATCAAAAATTGGTATTTTTATGAAGATAAAAAAGTGAAAAATTATATTTAATTTATTTTAATGAATAAAATAATTGTGTTGTATTTTTTGAAAAATTATAAGATAATATTAATAGGATGTTGAGGATAACATCGCTAAGTCCAAATAAGCAAATAGCTATAAGACCTTAAATGTGGTAACTCTCGTAAGAGAGTTTTTTTCTTTTTTAAATTATATGGTAAAATAAATAAAACTTATTTATATAAAAAAGGAGCTTTATGGTTGACAAATATTATTTAGGACTTGATATAGGCTCAAACTCAATTGGTTGGGCTGTTACAGATGAAAATTATAATTTATTAAAATTAAATGGTAAAACAGCTTGGGGATGTAGATTATTTGATGAAGCAAGTGATGCAAAATTTAGAAGAAGTATGCGTTCTAATAGAAGAAGACTTCAAAGAAGAAACTACAGAATTTATTTATTAAATAATTACGTTTTTAAAGACGAAATAAACAAAATTGATCCAACTTTCTTTTTAAGATTAAATGAATCTAATTTATGGTTAGAAGATAAATCTGACAATAATAAAGTTAAATATCCATTATTTAAAAATAAAGATGAAGAAAAAGAATTCTATCAAAACTACAAAACTATATATCATTTAAGAAAAGCTCAAATTTATGATGAAGAAGGAAGTTTTAAAGATGTAAGATATTTATATCTAACTGTACATCATATCATTAAGAAAAGAGGTAATTTTTTAACTGAAAGCAATTATGATAATAATCCCGTTAGTTACGAAACAATTGAAAATGTTAATGATTTACTGGTAAATTTTATCCAAGATAAATCAGAAGATGAAATTGAAGTAGAACAAATTTTAGGTAAAGATACATATAATCAAATTTTTCAAATATTAGTAGATAACATTGATAAAAATGATACAAAAAAGTGTCAAAAAGATATTAAAAGTTTATTTAAAAATGGTTCAGCATATGATTTAGACAAAGAAGGTACCAAAGAATGGAATTCCTTAATCGATTTATTTGTTCATAGTGTTACTGGTGGCTCGTGTAAAATTGGTGATGAAGACTTAAATGAAACAGTAACATTTACAAAAAACTATGAAGAAAATAGAGAAAATTATGAAAAAATTTTGAAAGAAAAAATTTTATTATTAGATTTTGCAAAACAAATTTATGATGCTATATATGTAAAGAAATTTTTAGGAAAAAATACTTATCTTTCAGAAAGTATGGTTGATGTTTATAAAAAACATGATAAAGAATTAGAAATGTTTAAATATATCGTAAAAAAATTATATGGATATGAGCATGCTGTATATAGAAAAATTTTTAATAGAAATAGTGATAATTATTGCAAGGAAAAGAACATTGATTACAAACAAAGTAAAATACCATCTTATGCTAAATTTATTGACAATCCTAATGAATATATTTATGGTAAAGAAAAGGGTTATAATTCTTTTTTAAATAGTTGTAAAGATTTTATAAGTAGTATAAAAAGTAACGAAGGTTTTAAATCTAAAATAGATAGCGATCCTAGATTACAAGAGTATCTAAATAAAATTGAGTTAGCAATTAAAAATAATTCATTTTTGCAACGAATTTCTGATGTAAATAGTAGTTCATTTCCGCATCAATTTCATGAAAAAGAACTTGATATTATTTTAAAAAATGCGAGTAAACATTTTGAATTTTTAAAAAAGGATAATAATATACAAAAAATAAAGGATATATTTAGATATAAAATTGAATATTACTATGGTCCAATAAATGATAAATCAAAATATTCAAATGTTGTTTTTAAAAGTAACAATTATGAAAAGATTTTGCCTTGGAATTTTAGTGAATTAGTTGATAAAGATAAAACAAGTAAAAAATTTATTGATGATCATGTTAGTGATTGCACATATTTAATTGGTGAAAGTGTTTTACCAAGATGTTCAATTATTTATAATGATTTTATTAATCTTAATATATTAAATACATTAAAAATTAATGGTTCAGTTATTAATCAAGACATAAAATTAAAATTGTTTGACTTTATAAACAAAAATAAAAAGACAACAATACGACAAATGAAAAAATATTTAAAAGAAAATTATACAGAATATAAAAATGAAATTGTAATTTCAGGAATTGATAATGAAAATGATAATTTTGAATTTACTTCTCAAATTAGGCCAATTTTAAGCCCTGTTTTTGATTTAACAAAAACGGATATTATTAACAAGATTGATGAAATAATAATAAAAACATTAACTATTTTTGATTCAAGTAAAGAACAAGCAATTAAAATAATTAAACAAAATTTTGATAATTTGACGAGAGAACAAGAAAAAGCAATAAGAAAATTAAAATGCACCGAATGGGGGAAATTATCTAAAAAATTCCTAACTTATACAATTTTTGATGAAGATGGCATAGTTATCGGTTCTATTTTAGATTTATTAAAAAATAATACCAAAAATTTAATGCAATTAATGAATGATAAACAATACCACATACAGGAAACAATCAATTCTTTAAATGCAGATAAAACAGAAAATTTTAAAATTGGTGAAAAATTAAATGAAGTAATTGAAAGTGCTCCTCCAATGATGAGAAGACCAGCTATTCAAGCAATGAAAATTGCAAAAGAGATTAAAAAAATAACTAAAAATGATCCTCAATTAATTTCTATTGAAACTCGTAGAACTAACGAAGTAAAAGATAAAAATGGAAAGGGTAAAAAGAAACCTTCTAGATATAAGGAATTAGAACAATTAATTAATCCATTAATAAAAGATATTGATGAAACTTACAAAGAAAACATTCAAAGTGTATCAGAAACTTTGGAAAATTTAAAAGATGATGAAATAAATAATATCAAAATTAATTCCGAGTCAATTTATTTATACTTTAAGCAATTAGGCTATGATATTTATACTGGTAAACAAATTGATTTTAATGATGTTATTAATGGAACCGACAAATATAATGTTGATCATATAGTTCCAAAAAGTTTAATTAAAGATGATTCTTTAGATAATAAAGTTTTAGTTAATGTTAATACAAATCAAAAAGAAAAGAATTCAGCATATCCATTAAATCATACAATTCAAAAGAATTGCCAAAAACTATGGAAATATCTTTATTCTAAGAAATTAATGAGTTCTAAAAAATATAATTCTTTAATTAGAAAAACTCCTATTAGTGAAGAAGAAAAAATTGGATTTATTAATAGACAATTAAATGTTTTAGATTATTCAAATATTCTAGTTAGAAAAATTTTTGAAATTATCTTTCCAAAAACTCAAATTTTATTTCAAAAAGCCGAAAATGTATCATATATTAGAAATGAATATGAAATTACAAAAGTTAGAGAATTAAATGACACACATCATGCCGTAGATGCATATTTAAATGTTGTTGCTGGTGATATATTAAAAAAATATTATGGATATACTTATTATAGAGGAATTAATACTTCAAATTTAAAAACATTAAATCCTGAAAATGTTATAAAACACGAATTTAAAGTAAATGAAGAAATGCTTAAAAAAATTATAAACATATGTGAACAAAAAGATATGTTATTAACTTTTAGACAAAAGTATTTAGATGCGGCTTTCTATGATCAAAATATCACAGCAAGACCAGATAGAAGTAATAATAAACTTTTATATCCAATCCATTCCAATAATAAATTGTCAGATATTAGTAAATATGGTGGTTTTAACAATTTATCAAGATCATATTTTGTAATTGGGAAAAATGATAAAAATAAAAAAGTTATGATATCAGTACCAATAATTTTTAAAAACTTAACTAATTATGAATTAAATAAAAGATTATGCGAGATTTATTCAAAATCAAATAAAAATGTTAAATTTGATCTTGAAAATAAAATTTATCCAAATTCATTAGTTTACCTAGATGATGTTCAATCAAAGTTTTTATTAAATTTATCAAATAATAAACAATTAATTCTTACGCCTGTTGTTCCTTTATTTTTAAAAAACTCTGATAGAAAATATTTAAAATTAATAATTAAAAAGAAAGATTATATTAATAATGAAGAAAAATTTAATAGTAAAGATGAATATAAATTTGTTAGAAATAAAGAAAATTCGAAATTTGATATAATTTCCAAAAAATTAAATATTGATTTGAAAAATATATTACTAAATGAACTAAATAAAAAAGAAAGAGAATATTTTAAAGACAAAGAAAAAATTATAAAAATTACTGAATTACTTGGACCAGAAAGCAATTTTAAAAATTTAAAAATTGATGAACAAATTAAAAATCTAATAGAATCAGTAAGATATTTTAATAGAAAAGATGGCCGTTTTAGAGTTAGTATGGATAAATTCATTAATGAAAATCCTACTTTACGATTAACCTCAGTTACCGGTTTATTCTTCAAAGATATTAAATTATAAAATGGCATTTAGAACTTTAATTATTTCTACTCATTCAAAAATTGAATACTCGCTTGATTATTTAGTTTTTAGAACTGTTGATGAAATAAAAAGAGTTCATTTAGATGAAATTTCGACAGTTATTTTTGAATCAACAAATATTTCCATTACTTCTAGTATCCTGATAGAAATGGTTAAAAGAAAAATTAACATTATATTTTGTGACGAAAAACATAATCCATTAGCGCAATTGAATTCTTTATATGGTTCTCATAATACTTCAAAAAGATTACAAGAACAAATTAAATGGGATAATGGTTTAAAAGACATTATTTGGAAAGAAATTATTAAACAAAAAATCAAAAATCAAAAATATGTATTAAAAAAATATGGAAGAGATAAAAATAATTGGGAATTGCTTGAGAATTTTGAGTCGAACGTTGTTAATGGAGACTTTACAAATAGAGAAGGACATGCCGCCAAAGTATATTTTAATTCTTTATTTTATGAAGGATTTTCAAGAAATAATAATGATGATATAAACATGATTTTAAATTATGGATATTCTATAATTTTATCTTTATTTAATAGAGCAATAATTAGTTTTGGGTATTTAACTCAAATTGGTATTCATCACAAAAATGAATATAACCAATTTAATTTTTCATGTGATTTAATGGAGCCTTTTCGACCTTTAATCGATATAATTGCATGTAAATGTTTTATAAGTAATACTTATAATAAAGAAAAAGTTCAAGAAATTTTAAATTTAGATATATCAATTAATAACACTAACCAATCTTTAACTAATTCAATAAATATTTATGTTTCTTCAATAATTAATGCATTAAATAATGGTGATATTGGTTCAATAAAATTTCCAAAATATTATGATTTATAGATTTATGAGAATAATTATTTTTTTTGATTTACCTTCAATTACAAAAAAAGATCATAGAGAATATACAAAATTTGTAAAGTATATAAAAAGTCAAGGTTTTTCGATGTTTCAAGAAAGCGTCTATACAAAATTATGTCTAAATGAAACGGTTGTAAACTCAACAATGAAAAATATAAAAGCAAATTTACCAAAAGATGGTTTTGTTTCTTGTTTAACTTTAAGTGAAAAACAATTTCAATCTATTGAGTGTATTTTAGGTGATTTTAAATCTGATGTGGTAATTAGTGATGAAAGGGTTTTAAAATTATGATTAAAATTAAATTTGATTTAAATAATGAAGAAGTTTATTTAACTTCTAATAAATTAAATACTTTAATAGTTGAAAATAAAGAATACTATAGAGATTTAATTAAATCTTTATATTTTGAATATTTGCAAAATGATAATTCCTTATTTACTTTTTATAAAGACGATTCTATTTTAGATTTTGATAGTAACATTTCTGTTATTTTTAATATTTTTAGTTTGGATTTAAACAATAAGAAAAATATAAATTATTTATATAGAATAATCAAAAAAACTTACTATGATAAACTAGACGAAGACATAAATAATATAAAACAAAAAGCTCTTGAAATAATAAAGGAAATATCATTGGACTTAAATATTGAACTTGATATGAATAATGAGATTAAAACGGAAGATTTATTTAAAATGTTTGATATAAAAATAAAAGATAATGAAGAAATATTATTAAAAAGACTAATTAATTATATGTTTGTAATGCAAGAATTACAAAAATACTCTATTTTTATAATAATACATTTAAAAGAATATTTTTCTGATGAAGAAATTTTAGATATTATAAAAGAATGTGCATATAAAGATATAATTTTGTTTGATATAGAAACAATAAATGAGACTTCAAATATTCTAAAAGAGAACAAAATAATAATTGATAAAGATTGTTGTGTAATTAAATAAATATTATATTATTTATGTATGGGATAACATTACCTCATTTATTTTGAGGTTTGGGAGCAGTGTTATCCTCAATAGCTCTTAAACGTGGGTACTATCTAAACATTATACGAAGTGGTTTGGGAGCAGTGTTATCCTCAATAGCTCTTAAACATCAGCATTAACACTCAATAATCCTGTATAGTTTGGGAGCAGTGTTATCCTCAATAGCTCTTAAACCAATTATCTTTGGTAGCATTGAAAATTGGCGTTTGGGAGCAGTGTTATCCTCAATAGCTCTTAAACAGCAAAAGAGCCAGTAACACGAGAAGGTTTGTTTGGGAGCAGTGTTATCCTCAATAGCTCTTAAACAAACAATACTAAGAAATATATATCTATATCGTTTGGGAGCAGTGTTATCCTCAATAGCTCTTAAACCTCTCCTCCTTTCTAGTAGTTTCCTACTTTGTTTGGGAGCAGTGTTATCCTCAATAGCTCTTAAACGATGAAAACACAAACATATCTAGCGACAATGTTTGGGAGCAGTGTTATCCTCAATAGCTCTTAAACTTATTGTTACTTTTTCGTTTTCATACGCATAGTTTGGGAGCAGTGTTATCCTCAATAGCTCTTAAACTTAGCATTAGAAACATCGTTTATAACCTTAGTTTGGGAGCAGTGTTATCCTCAATAGCTCTTAAACATTATGTCGTTCAAAAAGACCAAATTAAAAGTTTGGGAGCAGTGTTA
Source organism: uncultured bacterium (assembly GCA_949285665.1). Classification (GTDB taxonomy): domain Bacteria; phylum Bacillota_I; class Bacilli_A; order RFN20; family CAG-826; genus Alectryobacillus. The sequence continues at coordinate 4,925 of CASDYC010000003.1, read as the reverse complement.
TCCTCAATAGCTCTTAAACATGCGCGCGTGCGTGCTTGCATGACAATTAGTTTGGGAGCAGTGTTATCCTCAATAGCTCTTAAACGAAACTACTATTTAGGACAACTTAAAACAAGTTTGGGAGCAGTGTTATCCTCAATAGCTCTTAAACGACAAAATATTTAGTTTGTTTATATGATCAGTTTGGGAGCAGTGTTATCCTCAATAGCTCTTAAACGGTTTAAGAATTAGATCTGATGCTGATAAAGTTTGGGAGCAGTGTTATCCTCAATAGCTCTTAAACAATTTTTGGCTCAAAAATACAGACAATCTAGTTTGGGAGCAGTGTTATCCTCAATAGCTCTTAAACTATTGCTATTAGTATTATTAATACCCACATGTTTGGGAGCAGTGTTATCCTCAATAGCTCTTAAACATATAGCACTTTTTCTGCATTCAAACTCATGTTTGGGAGCAGTGTTATCCTCAATAGCTCTTAAACTATAAAATTTCTTTATATCTCGTGCCACCTGTTTGGGAGCAGTGTTATCCTCAATAGCTCTTAAACATTGTATTATTGCTGTTAGTGTTTATCATAGTTTGGGAGCAGTGTTATCCTCAATAGCTCTTAAACTCAAAAGTAGCAGAAGAAGTTGATCCAGAGGTTTGGGAGCAGTGTTATCCTCAATAGCTCTTAAACTGAATTATTTGATTATTCTAATCCTTACATGTTTGGGAGCAGTGTTATCCTCAATAGCTCTTAAACAAGCTATAATGGAGGTACTTTTATGAAACCGTTTGGGAGCAGTGTTATCCTCAATAGCTCTTAAACCATATTTAACTGGATTAAACATATCACTCAGTTTGGGAGCAGTGTTATCCTCAATAGCTCTTAAACTCCCTATAAAAGTATCTAAAAAATATGGTAGTTTGGGAGCAGTGTTATCCTCAATAGCTCTTAAACACCTCCTCTCATTGTAACAGGTTGAACATTAGTTTGGGAGCAGTGTTATCCTCAAATTTTATTTTTAATTAATAACAAAATGATTTATTGACGATAATTTACATTAATGTAAATTATAAAATATTGATTTTAATAATAAAAAAGTTCATAATATTAATTGCAAAAAAATTTAAAAGCAGGAGGTTTTAAAATGAAAAAAAGTAAATTATTTACTACATTATCACTTGCTTGTTTATTATCAATGGGTTTAGCATCTTGTGCACCAAGTGATTCTGTTGAACCAACAGTTATTACTGGTGAAAAAGGTGATACTGGAGATACTGGTCCAAAGGGTGATACTGGTGAAAAAGGTGATACAGGACCAGTTGGAGAAAGTGGTTTACCAGGTTCTAATGGACAAGACGGTGAAAAAGGTGATACTGGTGAAAAAGGAGACAAAGGTGAAACTGGACCATCAGGAGAAGATGGAAAAGATGGAATAACAAGTTGGTCAAATACAGTTCTTCCAACAAATAATGGTTATATTACTGTTAGTGGTGGAAGCTTTGCAGTTGGTGAAGAATTTGTTGTATCTTTTTATCCAAACGAAGGTTATGCTCTTTCTAAAGTTCTTGTTAATAACCAAGAATTAGAAGATACTAAATCATTATCTTATAATAGTGAAGCTAAATTCTATACATTAACTCTTACAATGCAAGAAGGTGGTTATGTATTAGGAGCTAACTTTACAGCAACAACTACTAGTGATATGTTTGCAAATGGTGAATTATACACCGGAAGAGTTGTTGATGCATTTGGAAATGTACTTGTAGAAGGTATAAAAGTTGAAAATGTCAAATTTACAAGTGGAACTGGAAGTGAAGAAGATCCATTAGTAATTTCAAGTATTGAAGAATTTGATAGTATTGGCCAATCATTTGTTAGTAGTGACGCAGAAGCTACAACAAATCTTATTGCTACTCAAGGTTATCATTTCTCTTTAAATGCTGATATTAATTTAGCAGATTCTAAATTACAAAAGAAAATTTCTTCAAGTACTTATGCTGGTGCTTCTACATTCATCGGTTCTATTAACGGAAACGGTCATGCAATTATTGTTCCAGAAGCAACTGATACATATTGGGGATTCTTCTATACATACGCTGGTACTTTAGAAAATGTTACATTACTTGCAAACAATTGGTCAAAGAGTTCAATTTTTGCATATTGTATTAAAGGAGAATTTAAAGATATTAACTTAGGTGATCCAACTAAAGATCAAACATTGAGTAATGTTGAAAATAACGAATCTATTTTATGTGTTAATGTTGAAGTAGGACAAACAACTGTATTAACTAATGTTAACAACTATATTAATTATGAATTCTTAGGAAAATGTAACAGCCCATTTATTGGAGGATACGCATTAGGTGGTGATAAAGTTGGTGGAGCTAGAGTAAAATTTGTAAATTGTAATAACTATGGTGATTTAAATGGTGTTACAGTTGGTGTATTTGTTGGAAACTCTACACAAAGTAATGAAAATACATATACATTTGAAAATTGCGTTAACTATGGTACAGTTACTGCTACAACATCAGTTGGTTTATATGTAGGTGTTGCAAGCAATCAAACAAATTGCGATGAATACAATTCTAAATTTACAGGAGCTGTAAATGGTACAAGTGATGTTTATGGTACAGGTAGCTTAAACTTAGTTAAACAAATTGAAAATGGTAGTATTAGTTTTACAAAAGATGCAAGCGATGATTCTCTTGTATTTAAAGATTCAAATTTTGCTACAAACTTTGAAGGTGCTAAGAAGGTCTCATTTAGCTTCTCTACATATTTAATTTATAAAGAAAATTTAGAAGATACAAAACCTAATGCAACTATGCCAGTTTACTTTAACTATACTTATGATGCAGCTGACTCTATTAAATTAGATGTTAAAGCTTATGAATTATCAGTTAGTGTTAAATTAGACGAAACTCTTGAACCAAATGAAACTAAACTTGAAGTTATTGAAGAAGGTGGAGTTAAAAAATTACAAATTGTTGTTGGCGAAAATATTTATGTTTCTCCAAACTTTCCATATGATCAAATACAAACAACTCCATTTGCTACAAATGGTTTAAGTGTTAAAGTTACTGGATTAGATGAAAATAATAAACCAGTAGCAGTTGCTAATCTTAGTGCATTAAAAGTTAGCGAATAATTATTAATATATTTAATTAATAATAAATAACAAACAATGGACAAATACTAAAAAAAGTATTTGTCCATTTTTAATGAGAAATATATTAAAAAAGTTTAAAATATTAGATGGTTAAAGGAGTTAATTTTATGTCAGAAGTTGAAAAATTTTATAATAGATTTAAAGAATATTCCAAAATAGATACAACAAGTAATGAAGTATTTAGTGATAAACCAAGTAATGAAAATGAGTTTGTTTTAGCAAATTTATTAAAAAAACAACTAGAAGAATTAGGTTTAATTGATTTATATATTAATAAATTTGCAACAGTTTATGGATATCTTCCAGGTAATGATGAAAATAATAAAGATTCTATTGCTTTAATTGCTCATCTTGATACCTCTAATCAAGCAAATGGGAAAGATATTAAAGCAAGATTAGTTAAATTTGATGGAAGTGATATCTTATTAAGTAATAATATATATTTATCAAAATTAGATTATCCAGTATTAAGAAATAAAATTGGTCATAACTTAATTGTTAGCGATGGAACAACACTTCTTGGAGGAGATGATAAAGCTGGTATCACAATTATTATGGAATTAATTGAATATCTAGTTAATAATAAAAATGTAAAACACTGTCCAATTGAAGTTATTTTTACAAGCGATGAAGAAATTGGAGTTGGAGCAGATCATGTTGATATAGATAAAATTAAATCTAAGTTTGGATATACCATTGATGGTGGAGATTTAAGATATATTGAAGCAGAAAACTTCAATGGAGCTTCTATGAAGGTAATAATTAATGGAAGAGCAATTCATCCAGGATATGCTAAAGATAAAATGATTAATGCAATTAATGTTGGAATTAAATTCCATAATTCATTACCAGAATTTTTAAGACCAGAAGATACTTCTAATAGACAAGGTTTTTATCATCTATCAGATATTAATGGTAATGAAGAAAAAACGGTTATGGTTTATATAATTCGAGAACATGATATAAATAAATTAAATTATATGATAGAAATTGCTAATTTATCAAAAGAAAGAATTAATAATATGTATAAAAAAGATATTATTTCTTTAGATATTAAATTAGCTTATAAAAACATGAAGCCAGAATTAGATAAACATAAAGAAGTAGTAGATAAAATTGAAAAAGCCTATCAAAACCTCAATATTTCTTATGAATTTGAAGCTATTAGAGGCGGAACTGATGGGGCAAGTTTAACTTATAAAGGACTCCCATGTCCAAATATTGCAACTGGATCTTATAATTATCATTCAAGATTTGAATTTATTGATGTTGATGAATCAATTTGTGTTATTAATATATTAAAAGAAATTGTAACCCATAAATAATATAACCTATATATGTTATGTGCTTAAAAATTCTTGCAATAATTAAGTATTTTGTATTATAATAATTAAGCACATAAATTGCGGGGTAGAGCAGCCTGGTAGCTCGTCGGGCCCATAACCCGGAGGTCGCAGGTCCAAATCCTGCCCCCGCGACCATCTTATAACTAACATTTTGATAAAATTAATGAACTGAACCCCATTTAGTTCACCATTATCATATTAGACACCTCTTAAGTTAAAATATACTTAGGAGGTTTTTTATTATGAAAAAGACTAAACCCAAGAGATTTACTAACGAATTTAAAGCAAAAGTAATTAATGAATATCTTGAAGGGAAAGAAGGAAGAAGAGCCCTTGCTAAGAAATATGGATTAATACCATCTACTATTAAATATTGGCTAGATACAAGAGATAAGAATGGAAAATTAAATTGTCTAAA
>CASDYC010000002.1 GCA_949285665.1 uncultured bacterium | reverse complement strand
ATCTCTAAAGGTGGATTTATATTTGCTAATGGTGATTTCTTACCTCAAACCTTATTACAAATTGATAAAATGCCTCAATCCACATTTGATGAAATAGTGGATAAGTATGTAGAGATGAATATTGCTCATCCATTCATGGAAGGAAATGGACGTGCAACCAGGATTTGGCTTGATTTAATCTTTATTAAAGAACTTAAAGAATGCATCGATTGGTCTAAGATTGACAAAAAAGATTATTTCGACGCAATGATGTCGAGCCCTAATTCTGATGTAAAGATTAAAGAGTTATTAAAAGACGCTTTAACTGATGAAATCGATAATAGGGAATTATTCCTAAAAGGAATTGATACTTCTTACTATTATGAAGAAGTTGAATAGCGGAGTAACACTTTAGTTGTAAGCACCCCCGATTTTTTTATGGATTTGTCTCATTTAAGTAGCAAACACTGTCAATCATGGATTAATTTTGTACAAAAGGGAGTGCAGACAAAAACTTAAACAAAATAGCAAAAGCAAAACGCTCTGACAACTTTAAAATAATTATTTATAATTCCAAGTATGACAGATACAAATTTTATTATCAATTTAAATTTTAAATAAATTTATATATTTAAAAATCATCTCTTAAGCGAGAAAAATAAAGTATAACTTAATTTTTCTTGGATATTAATATGTATATGAATAAAATATTATAAAAAAAGTGATTAAAAAAATGTTTTTTTAAAATAATGTCAATATTTTCTAATAAATTCTAACTAAGATTAATGAAATAATGATAATATTAAAAAAAGAAAGGAACAATTTATATTTATGTATAAATGTGTAACAATTGATTACTCACCAAAAACTGAATTAATGGCAAAAAGAATCGAAGAAAAGTCTAATGAAATGTTAACTGAAGGATATGAATTTGTATCTTTTTCAATTACTAATACCGCTAAAGCAATATTAGTATTTAAAAAGTAATTTATTAATATCTAAAATTCAACCAATAATATTTTATTATTAAGGAATAATTTTTAATTATGATTAAAAGTAAATTAAATATAATTATTGACACAGTGTCATTTAATGAATAAAATAAAATTGTGAAAATTAACTAAAATTAAAAATGTTGATTAATTTTTACAAATTTAACGGAGGTTTAATTATGAAAATATTAGTAAGTTATTTTTCTGCAAGTGGTGTAACAAAAAATGCTGCAACTAAATTAGCTAAAATATTAAAAGGTGATTTTGAAGAAATAAAACCTGTTAGTGAATATACAAAAGACGATTTAAATTGGAATAATAAGAATTCAAGATCATCTTTAGAAATGGAAAATGAAAATGCTAGACCAGAAATTATAAAACCATTACATAATTTAGATGATTATGATTTTGTTTTTATTGGATATCCAATTTGGTGGTATGTAGAACCTAGAGTTGTTGATACGTATTTAGATAATTTTAAATCATGTAAAACAACTATTATTCCATTTGCAACAAGCGGAGGAAGTAATATTAAAGGTAGTGTTAATCATCTTAGAAACTTATATAAGAATTTAAATATTAAAGATGGTTTATTATTAAATAATGGAATAAATGAAGAATTAATTAAAAATATAATCAATAATAAGTGAGGAATAATTTATGAAGCAAACAGCTGGAAGAAAACAACTTGGCGATCTTGCTCCAAAATTTGCAGAATTAAATGATGATGTTTTATTTGGAGAAGTTTGGTCAAGAGTTGATAAATTAAGTTTAAAAGATCGATGCATAATAACAGTAGTTGCTTTAATTAGTAAAGGAATTACTGACAATTCTTTAAAATATCATTTGAATAACGCTAAAAATAATGGTGTTAGTAAAATAGAAATGGTAGAAATCATAACTCATATTGCCTTTTATATTGGTTGGCCAAATGCTTGGGCAGTATTTCCACTTGTTAGGGAAGTTTATCAAGATGAAAAAACTTCTAACAATCCATTATTTGGGCTTGGAAATCCAAATAATGAATATTCTAAATATTTTGTTGGTAAATCTTATTTAAATGTTTTAAATAAAGAAGGTATATTTATTGCAAATGTTACATTTGAACCGGGCTGTAGAAATAACTGGCACATACATAAGGCAAGTAAAGGTGGTGGACAAATTCTTCTTTGTACCGATGGAGAAGGAAGATATCAAGAAGAGGGAAAAGAAATAAGAAAATTAATGCCAGGTGATGTTATTTATATTCCAGCCAATGTAAAACACTGGCATGGAGCTAGTAAAGATAGCTGGTTTTCACATTTATCAATTGAAATACCTGGTGAAGATACATTTAATGAATGGTTAGAAAAAGTATCTGATGATGAATATCTAAATAATTAAATTAATTTTTTTTATATTGATATCGTTTTATTTATAATGATTAAATTATTATTAGATTTTAAATATTAAATAATAAATTAATAAAATGTATGTTTATTAATTAACTTTATATTTGTAAAATTAAAATGATATGCTATTGCAATAATTAGTTTTATTTATTATAATAAGTTCATGATTTTAATTAATTTTAATAATTATAAATTAAGTAATAAATCCTATGGAGGTTCTGAAAGAAAATTAGGAATAATCATAGATGGTAATTTTTATATGCTTAAATTTCAAAAAAATACTCCATTTGGTTATCGTTATAATCATATATCAGAATATTTAGGTTCTCATATTTATCAATTATTAAAAATTAATTGCCAAGAAACATACTTAGGCTTATACGATAATAAAGAAGTAGTTGCTTGTAAAGATTTTATAAGTGATGGATATTGTTTTGTTCCTTTTAATGATGTTGGAGAATCAACAATTGAAGAAGATAAAGAAAAATATCAATATTCATATAAAGATATTATCAAATTATTAACAATAAATAAGAAAATAACAAATGTAAGTGAAACAATATCTACTTTTTTTGATGTATATATTATTGATGCATTTTTAGGTAATTTTGATAGACATGGTGGAAACTGGGGCTTTTTAAAAAAGAATAATAAATATAAAATATCTCCAATATTTGATAATGGCTCTTGTCTATTTCCAAATTTAATTGATGAAAATGAAATGTTATTTATAATGAATAATCAAGAAGAGATAAACAAAAGAGTTTATAATTTTCCAACCTCACAAATTAAACTAAATGGAAAAAAAAGTTCATATTTTGATGTTATTTCTTCATTAAAATTTAAAGAAGTTAATGAAGCTTTGTTAAGAATATATCCTAGAATTAATTTAGATAAAATAAATAAATTAATTGATGAAATTCCATTAATTAGCGAAATTCATAAATCTTTTTATAAATTAATACTAAAAGAAAGATATGAAAAAATATTAAAATATTCATATATTAAATTACGGGCAAAAGAAGATGAAAACTTATAATTCAAAAGCAATAATATGCGTTAAAGATCAATACAATTTTGAATATCGACTTTGTACGATTTCATATTTTTTAAATGATGATGAATCTTTTAAATATGTTTTTGAACCAAATTATTCGGTAATTAGTTTAACTTCTGCAATTTTTTTTCAAGGAATCCCAGGTTTAAATTTAGATTTACATAAAAAAGAATACATAAGAGATAATGTTCTTCCAACATTTATTTCAGAAAGGGTTCCAAATAAAAATAGAGAAGATTATCATGAATTATTAGCTGAAGTTAATATGTCATTTATGGATCCTTTATTATATTTAATAAAAACAAATAAATATTATTCTGGAGATTATTTATATTTAATACCTTATGAAGAAAAAGAAGAAGTTCTTATTAATAATTTAGTAACTAAAGATAATACAACAAGCTATATTAAAAAAATACTAAATAATATTACAAAAGGAAACAATATCTTAATTAATAATGAAGAAATAAATGATGAGAATCGAAAACTTATCTATAATATTTTAATTAATATATATTCTAGATCTCTAGAAGCGAATAAAATAAAACAACTTGATGGTATTACGATTGCAAAAAACAATAATAAATATAAAGGAAGAAAGCCACTAAAAATTGATAAATTAAAATTTTTAGAAATATTAAGTAGAGTTAAAAATAAAGAAATAACATCAAAAGAAGCTGCTAATTTATTAAATATTTCAATAGATAAATTTTATCGAGAAAAGAAAAAATTGCAAAAATAAAATGATATGCTAATGCAGTTTATATAATTTTAACATATTATTATACAATTATAAAAATATTGAGGTTTTACAGGATTTTTTAAAATTTAATTATAAAATATTGAGGTTTTGCAGAGTTTTTAAAAATCAAAAAACACGTCAAATCTTTATTTTATGAGATATCTTTTTTAAAAATTGCCTAATTTTTATAAAGTTTAGTAATAATGTAAAAAAAACTTAAAAAAAGCTCATTTTTTTCTTGCTATATATTAATATATATACTATTATATTAAAGCATGTGAATAGGGTATTGATATGCGAGATTGCTGATACACCGATAGGCGTTGTCATGATAAGTGGTCAGGGAACTCGTGTTGAGCGCTATTTACTAAGAGCCTATTAAAGAAAAACAGGAGGAAAATTCATGGCTAAACAAGAAAACAAAATTCGCATTAGATTACAAGCTTATGATTTTAGAATTCTTGAAGCAAGCGTTCAAAAAATTATAGATGTTGCGAAGAAATCAGGCGCTGATATTATTGGACCTGTCCCATTACCAACTGAAAGACAAGTCTATACTATCTTAAGAGCCGTTCACAAATACAAAGATTCACGTGAACAATTTGAAATTAGAACTCATAAGAGACTAATCGATATTATTCATCCAACAAAACAAACTATCGACTTATTAAGAAGATTAGATTTACCAAGTGGTGTTGATATCGATATTAAATTATAAGAAGGAGGTAAAGCATGAAGGAAATTATTGGTCGTAAAATGGGTATGACTCAAGTCTTTGCAAAAGATGGAACATCATACGCAGTTACAGTAGTTGAAGTTTTACCTAACGTCGTTACTCAAGTAAAAACAAATGATGTTGATGGTTATTCTGCTCTTCAAGTTGGTTTAGAAGATGCAAAAGAATCAAGACTTAATAAATGTGAAAAAGGTATTTTCAAAAAAGCTAATGTTTCACCAAAACAACACTTATTTGAAATTAAAGGTGATGAATTAAGTTCATTCACAGTTGGTAGTGAAGTTAAAGTTGACTTATTCAAAGCTGGCGATGTTGTTGATGTAATTGGAACAAGTAAAGGAAGAGGATACCTCGGTGCAATTCAAAGATATGGATTTGCAATTGGTCCAAAAGGACACGGATCAGGTTATCATAGACAAGTTGGTTCATTTGCTAATAATGGTAGATGTAACAACAGAGTCTTACCAGGAAAAAGAATGTCTGGTCACCATGGAAATAAATCTGCAACACTTCAAAACTTATTAGTAGTAGATGTTAATACAGAAAAGAATTACATCTTAATTAGAGGTGGACTTCCAGGTGCTAAAAAATCATTTGTAAAAATTAGATCAGCTGTCAAAACTCAAAAAGGTACAAAAGAAGTTGTTAAAGAATTAGTTAACAATAAAGCTGAAGAAGTTAAGCAAGAGGCTTAATAAATTTGAAAGGAGAATAAAACATGAAAAAAGTTAATGTTAATGTTTATTCTACAAGTGGTGAATCACTTGATAAATTAGCTTTAGATGCAAGTGTATTCCAAGTAGAAGTAAATAATCAAGTTATGTTTGATGCCGTTCAAGTTTATCAAGCAAATATGAGACAAGCTACGGCTAAAACAAAAACAAGAGCTGAAGTCTCAGGTGGCGGTAAAAAACCATGGAGACAAAAAGGTACTGGAAGAGCAAGAGCTGGTTCCACAAGATCTCCAATCTGGGTTGGTGGAGGAAATGCCCTTGGACCAGATGGAAATCAATCTTACAAATTATCACAAAATAAAAAAGCTCATGCATTAGCACTTAAATCCGCTTTAACTCTTAAAGTAAAAGATGGATTAATTGTTGTTGATGAATTAAAAGTTGAAGGTAAAACAAAAGAATTAAATCAAATTCTTAAAAACTTAAAAGCTGAAAAGAAAGTTTTACTTGTCAGTGATGATGAAAATGTTAGTAAAGCAGCTTCAAATTTAGCTAATGTTAATTTAAGAGGTGTAAATAACATTTCAGTCTATGATTTACTAAATGCTAATCAATTAGTTATTAGTAAAGAAGATATTAAAAAAGTTGAGGAGGCACTTAAATAATGGCTAGAGGTAAAAAGAAAGTCGAAGAAGTTAAAAATGAATTAAACTTCAAAGCTCCAACAATTAATGACTTAGAAGTAATTATTCGACCTGTTATTACAGAAAAAAGCATGAATTTAATGCAATCTCAAAATAAAGCTACATTTGAAGTTTCAAAGAATGCTAACAAGATTCAAGTTAAAAATGCTGTTGAAAAAATCTTCAAAGTAAAAGTAGAAAAAGTTGCTATTTCAAATGTTATTGAAAAGCAAACAACAAGAGGTAGCAGATATAAAGGTGTTATCTCTGGTTATAAAAAAGCAATTGTTACAATTGCAACTGGCGAAGCTATTGATTTATTTAAAGAATAATCGCCACATATATATAGGATAAATATAGGAGAAATAGAAAATGGGAATTAGAACATATAAGCCTACAAGTCCATCTCGTAGAGCTATGACTAATACGACTTTTGAAGAATTAACAAAAAATAATGCTCCTGAAAAATCACTTTTAAGAAAGTTAACAAAAACTGGTGGTCGTAATCAACAAGGTGTTATTACAACAAGACACATCGGTGGAGGGCATAAAAGAAAGTATCGTATTATTGATTTTAAAAGAAATAAATTTGATATCGTTGGTAAAGTTGCATCCATCGAATACGATCCAAACAGAAATGCTTACATTTCATTAATTAATTACATTGATGGAGAAAAAAGATATATTCTTTCTCCACTTGGAATTAAAGTTGGTGATAAAGTTATCTCTTCAGATGCAGCTGATATTTTAACTGGTAACTCAATGTTATTAGAAAATATTCCAGAAGGTACTAGAGTTCATAACGTTGAACTTACACCAAATAAAGGTGGCCAACTTTGTAGAGCTGCTGGAAGCAGTGCTCAAATCCTTGGTAAAGAAGGAAAATATGTTATTGTAAGATTACAAAGTGGTGAAACAAGAAAAATTCTTGGAAAATGTCGTGCAACAATCGGTATCGTTGGAAATATTGATTATTCATTAATTAATTTAGGTAAAGCTGGTAAAACTAGATGGTTAGGTATTAGACCTACTGTTAGAGGTAGTGCTATGAACCCAACTGATCACCCTCACGGTGGTGGTGAAGGTAAATGTCCTGTCGGAAGAGATGCTCCAAGAACTCCATGGGGTAAGAGAGCACTTGGTGTCAAGACAAGAAGAGTTAAAAAATCTTCAACTAAATTAATTATTAGTAGAGTTAATGGTAAATAGTAAAGGAGGAAGTTAATAATGGCAAGAAGTTTAAAAAAAGGTCCATTCTGCGACGCATATTTGCTTAAAAAAGTTGATGCTTTAAATAAAGCAAATAAAAAAGAAGTTATTAAAACTTGGTCAAGAAGATCCACAATATTCCCATCATTTGTTGAACACACCTTTGCTGTTTATAATGGTCGAGAATTTATTACAGTTTATATTACAGAAGACATGGTAGGTCATAAACTTGGAGAATTTTCTCCAACAAGAACCTTCAAAGGTCACTCTGGAAATAATGCGGAAGATAAAGCTGCAGGAGGTAAGAAATAATGGCTGAAGAAGTTAAAACACCTACTCAAGAAGTAAAAAGTGAAGAAAAGAAAACAACTAGAACTAGAAAAACAACTTCTACTACTAAAAAAACTACAACAGCAAAAAAAGTTACTAAAAAAGCAGAAGAAAAAGTAGAAAAAGCTGTCGAAGAAAAACCAGTAGAAGAAAAAGTAGAAAAAGTTGTTGATAAGAAAGCTAGCAAAAAAGCAGAAAAAGAAGCTAAGAAAGTTGAAAAAGCTAATCAAAAAGCTCAAAAGAAAGCCGAAAAAGAAAAAGCTAAACAACCTCAAGAACTTCCAAATCCTGTAAGTGAAGCTAGAGCAGTTGCAAAAAATATCAGATGTACTCCAAGAAAAGCAAGATTAGTTCTTGATTTAGTTAGAGGAAAAGATGTTAAAGATGCAGTTGCAATCTTAAAGAATTTAAATAAAGCTGCTGCTATGCCTGCATTAAAAGTTATAAATAGTGCTACAGCAAATGCAGTAAATAACTTCAACTTAGATGATGAGAAGTTATACATTAAAGAAATTTATGCCACAGATGGTATGAGAATGAAAAGATATTTACCAAGAGCAAAAGGTAGCGCTAGTGGTTTAATTAAAAGAATGTGTCATATCACTTGTGTTGTTAAAGAAAGATAAGGAGGAGATGAGATTTAATGGGACAAAAAGTTAATCCAGTTGGTATGAGAATTGGTATCAATAGAGACTGGAATACACATTGGTACGCAAACAATAAAGATTTCTCAACTTATCTTTTAGAAGATATTGCAATTAGAAAATATATTACAAAAGTATTAAATGGATATCGTGATACTAAAAATAAAGAAGTTAAATCAAAAGATACTGATCCTTATTTATCACATATCGAAATTGATAGAGTCAAAAATGATAAAGGCCAATTAGTTACAATTAAAATCTTTGTTGCCGTAGTTGGTATTGTCATTGGAAAAGACAATGTTAACTTAAATGCTCTTAAAAAAGGTTTAAGTAAAGTTGTTAAATCTGGTACTCCAAGAGTTGAAATTGTTGAAGTTAAAAACCCAGATTTAGACGCTCACATTGTTGCTCAAAGAATTGCTAACCAATTAGAAAATAGAGTTAGCTTTAGAATCGCTCAAAAGAAAGCAATTCAACAAGTTAAAAGAGCTGGTGCTCTTGGTATTAAAACAGAAGTTTCTGGAAGATTAGCTGGAGCTGATATTGCAAGAAGCGAAGGCTATAAAGAAGGTATCTTATCTTTACACACTTTAAGAAGTGATATCGATTATGCAAATGCCGAAGCAAGAACTACTTATGGAAGATTAGGTATTAAAGTTTGGATTTGTAGAGGAGAAAAAGATATTAAACCTAAAAGAGAAACTAGTGAGGAAGGAGAATAATATCTATGTTACAACCAAAAAGACTTAAATATAGAAGACCTCACATTATTAGATATGAAGGTGTAGCTACTAAAGGTAATACTGTTGCTTTTGGTGAATTTGGTTTAGAAGCTTTAGAAGGTGCATGGATTAGTGCTAAACAAATCGAATCTGCTCGTATCGTCTTAACAAGATATACAAAAAGATCTGGTAAAGTTTACATTAGAATATTCCCTCATCTTGCAAAAACTAAAAAACCAGCTGAAGTTCGTATGGGTTCTGGTAAAGGTAGTCCAGAATACTACGTTGCAGTTGTTAAAAAAGGAAGAATTATGTTTGAAATGGGTGGCGTAAGTGAAGCTGATGCAAGAGAAGCACTTAGATTAGCTGCTTATAAACTTCCAATTAAATGTCGTGTCGTATCAAAAGCCGACACATTAAAGGAGAGTAAGTAATTTATGAAAATAGATGAAATTAGACAATTAAGCGATGAAGAATTAAATCAAAAAGTTTACTTACTTAAAGAAGAATTATTCCACTTGAGAAGAAAGAAAGCTGTTGGTCAATTAGAACACGGCGAACAAGTAAGACAAGTTAGAAAAGATATTGCTCGTGTATTAACTGTTAAAAAAGAACGAGAAAATGGTGTTAAGTAAGGAGGATGACTAAGATGGAAAGAAATATTAGAAGAACTATTCAAGGTACTGTCATTTCAAATAAAAATGACAAAACTATCACCGTATTAGTCGAAACTTATAAAAAACACGCTAAATATGGAAAAAGAGTTAAATATTCTAAAAAATATTATGCTCATGATGAATTAAATAAAGCAAATGTTGGTGATGTTGTCACAATTATGGAGACAAGAAAACTTAGTGCTTTAAAAAGATTTGTCTTAGTATCAATTGATAAACTTCATCAATCAGATATTAAACAAGAAGAAGAAAGAATTGAACAAGAACTTGAAAAAGAAGTAGAAGAAGAAATTTCTGCTACTAAACAAGAAGAAGTAAAAGAAGAAAAAAAGGAGGAAAACTAAAATGATTCAAACTGAAACAAATTTAGTTGTCGCCGATAATTCTGGTGCAAGAAGCGTTAGAGTTTTCCGATTATATGGTGGAAGTTATCGTAAAACAAGTAGTATTGGTGATGTTGTTTTATGTGCTGTTAAAGATGCAATTCCAAATGGCAAAGTTAAAAAAGGTCAAATCGTTAAATGCGTAATTGTTAGAACTTCATATCCAATTTTAAGAAGTGATGGCTCTACAATTAGATTTGATGACAATGCTTGTGTCTTAGTTAATGATGATGGCGCTCCACTTGGCACTAGAGTCTTTGGACCTGTTGCCCGTGAATTAAGAGAAAAAGGAGAAGGCTATATGAAAATATTAAGTCTTGCTCCAGAAGTATTATAAGAGGTAATAAGCTATGAAAGTTAAAAGAGGCGATAAAGTAAGAGTTATCTCAGGTAGCGATAAGGGAAAAGAAGGAATTGTTCAAAAAGTTTTCCCAAAATTGAATAAAGTCGTTGTTGAAGGCGTTAATGTTCACAAAAAACACAAAAAACCAACACAAAACGTCCCACAAGGTGATATTCTTGAAATCTATGTACCAATTGATGCATCAAATGTCATGGTAATAGATCCAAAAACAAAAAAACCAACTAAAGTTGGCTATAAAACAGAAACAAAGAAAGACGGAAGCAAAGTTAAAGTTAGAGTTTCAAAAGCTTCTGGTAATAAATTAGATTAAGGAGGAGAAAAGTAGATATGGCTAAAGAAGTTAAAAAAGAAGTCAAAAAAGAATCTTCTTCAAAATCTAGTAAAGCTGAAAAAGTTGCATTTACTTCTGAATTAAGAAGTAAATATGAAAAAGAAGTAAAACCTCAATTAATTAAAAAATTTAATTATAAGAGTGTTATGCAAGCACCAAAATTAGAAAAAATTGTTATTAATGTTGGTGTTGGAGAAGCAGCAGTTCCAGCAAATGCTAAAGCATTGGATGAAGCTGTCAGTGAACTTATGACAATTACAGGTCAAAGACCAGTTGTTACAAAAGCTAAAAAATCAATTGCTAACTTCAAATTAAGACAAGGAGTCCCAATTGGTGCTAAAGTTACATTAAGAGGTGATTATATGTATTCCTTCTTTGAAAAATTAGTTTCAATTGCACTTCCTCGTGTTAGAGATTTCAGAGGTGTTAGTAAAAATTCATTTGATGGAAGAGGAAATTATACACTTGGTGTTAAAGAACAATTAATTTTCCCTGAAATCGATTATGATAAAGTATCAAAAATTAGAGGTATGGACATTGTAATTGTCACTACTGCTAATAGCGATGAAGAGGCACATGAGTTACTTAGTTTACTTGGTATGCCTTTCCAAAGATAAGGAGAGAAAGATATGGCAAAATTAAGTAAAATTAATAGATGTAATAGACCTCAAAAATTTAAAGTTAGAGAATATACAAGATGCCAAAGATGTGGAAGACCACACTCTGTTTATTCAAAATTTAAATTATGTCGTATTTGTCTTAGAGAATTAGCTTATAAAGGCGAAATTCCTGGAATGAAAAAATCAAGTTGGTAAAAAGGAGGTAGTTAAGAATGATTTATGATCCAATAGCTGATATGCTCACAAGAATTAGAAATGCAAATCAACTCCATCATGAAGTAGTTAAAATGCCTTCAAGTAAAACCAAAGTTGAAATTGCAAAAATTCTTGTCGAAGAAGGCTTTATTAAAGGCTACAATGTTGAAGGCGATGTCAAAAAAGAAATGACAATTTCCTTAAAATATGGCGAAAACAAACAAAGAGTCATCCAAGGCTTAAAAAGAATTTCTAAACCAGGATTAAGAGTTAATCTTCCATGTGATAAACTTCCAAAAGTCTTAAATGGTTTAGGTATCGCAATTATTTCTACAAGTAAAGGAATCATGACTGATAAAAAAGCAAGAAGTTTAAATCTTGGTGGTGAAGTCATGGCTTATATATGGTAAGGAGGTAAAGTATGTCAAGAATTGGTAGAAAACATATTGAACTTCCTAGTGGAGTAAGTGTAACATTAAATGGTAGTGTTATAGATGTTAAAGGCCCAAAAGGTGAATTAAAAGTTAACATTCCAAGCGGTATTACAGTTGAAAATGTTGATGAAAAAACATTAGCTGTAAAAAGAGAAAACGATACAATGCAATTAAAAGAAAACCACGGTACAACTAGAGCTTTACTTCATAATGCAATTGTTGGAGTTAGCCAAGGTTATACAAAAAATCTTGTAATTGTTGGTATTGGTTATAGAGCAGCAATGAGAGGTAGCGATATTGTATTAAATGTTGGTTATTCTCATGAAATTGTCTTACCAGTTATTAAAGGTGTTACAGTAACTTGTCCAAGCGCTACTGAAATTACTGTAAGTGGTATTTCAAAAGAAGATGTTGGACAAATGGCTGCATTAATTAGAGCAACAAGAAAACCTGAACCATATGGTGGTAAAGGTGTTATGTATAAAGGCGAACACATTATCCGAAAAGAAGGAAAACGTGCCGGTGCTAAGAAATAGTTAAAAGAAAGGATTAGTTATTATGATTAAAAAAGTATCAAGACAACAAGTCAGAGAAAGAAAACATTTAAGAGTAAGAGCTAAAGTTTCTGGAACTACTTCTTGCCCAAGATTATGTGTCTTTAGAAGTAATAAAAACATTGAAGCTCAAATTATCGATGATGTTAAACAAGTTACATTAGTTAGTGTTTCTTCAGTATCACTTAAATTAGAAAACGGTAGCAATATCGAAGCTAGTAAAAAAGTTGGTGCTGAAGTTGCAAAATTAGCTTTATCAAAAGGTATTGAAAATGTAGTTTTTGATAGAGGTGGTTATATATATCATGGTAGAGTCAAAGCTTTAGCTGAAGCAGCTCGTGAAAATGGCTTAAAATTTTAAGGAGTAAATTATGGAAGAAAATAAAGAAAAAGTAGTTGAAGAAAAAGTTCAAGAAGTAAAACCTGAAGCTCCAAAAAATGAACAAGGTGAAAAAGCACCTGAACAAAAAGCTGAAAATTCTTCAAGACGTCCAAGAAGAAATCCTGAACGTGATCGTAGAGTTAAAAGAGAAAGTAAAGCTAAAGATTATGATGAAATAGTCGTTCATATTAACAGAGTTGCAAAAGTTGTTAAAGGTGGTAAAACCTTTAAATTCTCAGCTCTTGTTGTAGTTGGCGATAGAAAAGGTAAATTCGGATTTGCAATTGGAAAAGCTGCTGAAGTCCCAGATGCAATCAAAAAAGCTGTCGAAAAAGCTAAAAAGAATTTATTCACAGTTTCACTTGTTGGTTCTCAAACTCTTCCACATGAAATTATTGGTAAATTTGGTGCAACTAAAGTATATTTAAAACCTGCTTTAGAAGGTACTGGAATTATTGCCGGTGGTGCTGTTAGAAGAGTATTAGAATTAGCTGGTGTTAAAAACGTCTATTCTAAAGTTTATGGAAGTAGAACTCCAATTAATGTTGTTAGAGCAACTGATAGTGCTTTAAGATCATTAAAAAGTTATACTAAAGTAAATGAGCTTAGAAAATAAACTTAAAGGAGATTAGTTATGACAAATTTAAGTGAATTAAAATATAGCCAAGGCTCAAGAAAGAAAAATATTAGAAGATGTAGAGGTATCGGCTCAGGTTTAGGCAAAAACGGCGGAAGCGGTAATAAAGGTCAAAACTCTAGAGCTGGAGGCGGTGTTGCTCTTGGATTTGAAGGTGGTCAAAACCCATTATGGAGAAGACTTCCAAAAAGAGGATTCAAAGCTTTAAAAGATAATACATACGCATGTGTTAATCTTGAAAAACTTAATGAATTCAAAGATGGAACAACCGTTGATTTAACTCTTTTAATTGAAAAAGGATTAGTTAAAAAAGAATTTAATGGTTTAAAAATTTTAGCTAAAGGTGAATTAAATAAAAAATTAACAATAAAAGCAAATAAATTTTCCAAAGCAGCTTTAGAAAAGATTCAAAAAGCTGGTGGAAATGCTGAGGTAATTTAAACCATGAAAAAGATTGCGGCAATCTTTAAAAACAAAGATGTAATTAATAGAATCGTATTTACAATTATGATTCTATTAGTCTTTGAAATCGGTGCAAATGTCACTTTACCAGGTGTCACATTAAGTGAAGATATTACTAATGCAATGACCACTACGAGTGCATTATCTCTTCTTAACTTATTAGGTGGCGGTGGATTGCAACAATTCTCAATATTTGCTTTAGGGGTTTCCCCATATATTACATCGCAAATTATTGTTCAACTATTGTCAATGGATGTTCTTCCAGCTCTAAGTGAACTTAGAAAACAAGGAGATATTGGAAGAAGAAAAATTGAAATGACTACAAGATACTTAACTCTTATGTTAGGTAGTGTCCAAGCATATGGTATTATCAAAATGATGGAAAATGGCTACATAACATTAAGTGATACATCTGCTTGGGGTTATGTCTATCTTGTTATATTGATGGTTGCTGGTTCAATGCTTGTTATGTGGTTAGGCGACCAAATAACAAGTAAAGGTATCGGAAATGGTATTTCTATGATTATCTTTGCCGGTGTTGTAACTCAACTTCCAAATCAAATTGGAAGTGCATTCACAAAATGGATTACATTAAATCAAGGAAGTGGTGCAAGCGCAATGATTCAAGGTGTCTTCCAATTTGCGATTTATATTATTTGTTTATTATTAATTATTGGATTTATTGTATTTATAGAATCTGCTAGAAGAAAAATTCCAGTTCAAAGTGCTGGAAGAAGTGGTAATGTTGCTAAAATGTCAAATGCTAGTTATTTACCAATTAAATTAAATTCTGGTGGTGTTATTCCAGTAATCTTTGCTTCAAGTATTCTTATGGCACCAAGTGTTATTGCAAGCTTCATTTCAAGTGATGCTGCAAATGCATATTGGTTAAATATATTCTCAATTTCTCATATGTATCAAATGCCTGGTATAGATGGAAGTAGATGGGGAATGCCATGGGGATTAATATTCTATGTAATCTTAATTATTGTATTTGCATTCTTTTATGCTCAACTTCAAATAAATCCTGCTCAACTTGCGGAAAACTTCCAAAAAAATGGTAGTTATATCCCAGGAATTAAACCAGGAAATGAAACTGAAAGATATATAAGAAAAGTATTAAATAGAATAACATGTATTGGTGCATTTGCTCTTGCATTTATTGCAGCTCTTCCAGTTGCTCTAACTTTAAGTGGCATATTTGGAAATGACACAAGTTTAGCATTTGGTGGAACTGGATTAATTATTGCAGTTGGTGTTGCAACCGAACTTAATAACCAAGTTAATGGTTTATTAGCTGGTAAATTATATGATTAATATTTTCTAGGAGTTATATGAAGACAAGAATTTTATTATTAGGGGCACCTGGCGCTGGAAAAGGTAGCCAAGCTAAATTAATTAAAGATCATTATCATATTCCACATATTTCAACCGGTGATATGTTTAGAGAAGCAATTAAAGAAGGCAGTGAACTTGGAAAATTAGCTAACACTTACATATCAAAGGGTAATTTAGTACCAGATGAAGTTACAATTGGTTTAGTTAAAGAAAGATTATCAAAAAACGATTGTAAAAACGGTTATTTATTAGATGGATTTCCTAGAACTCTAGTTCAAGCCGAAGCACTTGATAAATTAAGTAAAGATATTAATCAAGATTTACAACTTGTAATTGATGTTGATGTAGATGATCTAATCTTAATTGATAGAATTACAGGTCGTAGAGTTTGTAAAAAATGTGGTTCCACATATCATATTAAAAACATGCCTAGTAAAGTTGAAGGCGTATGTGATAACTGTGGTGGAGAATTATACATTAGAAACGATGATAATTTAACTGCATTTAAAACAAGACTAGAAAATTATTATAAACAAACTGCTCCATTAATCGAATACTATAAAAATAAAAATTTATTAGTGAAAGTTGATGGAAGTAAAGAATTAAACGAAGTATTTTCTAGTATTAAAAAAGCAATCGAGGAATAAAAATAAATGATTATTATTAAAACTCCTCGTGAAATTGAATTAATGAGACAAGCTGGCGAAGTCGTTGGTGAAGTCTTCTTAATTATAAAACCATATATTAAAAGTGGGATATCTACCTTAAAGTTATCTAAAATTATTGAAAAATATATTAGATCAAGAGGTGGTTATCCTACCTTTAAAGGGTATGGTGGATTCCCTGAAGCGTGTTGTATTAGTGTTAATGACATGGTAATTCATGGTATTCCAAATGAAAAAACAATACTTAAAGATGGAGATATTGTTAAAATTGATGTTGGAGTTACTAAAAATGGCTATGTTGGAGATGCTTGTCGAACATTTGAAGTTGGGGAAGTAACTCCTGAAGCAAAAAGGCTTATAGAAGTTACAAAAAAATCATTCTTTGAAGGCGTTAAGTTAATAAAACCTGGCGTACATCTTGGAGATATTCAAGCTCGTATTCAAGAAGTAATTGAATCAAATGGCTATTCAGTTGTAAGAGATTATACTGGACATGGTGTTGGTCAAGTGCTTCATGAAGATCCTTATATTCCAAATTATGGGAAAAAAGGAACTGGAATTATTTTAAAAGAAGGAATGACTTTGGCAATTGAGCCAATGGTTATTCAAGGAAAAAAAGATGTATATGTAATAAGTGATGACTGGGGTGTTAAGACTGTTGATCATAGTCTTGCCGCTCATTATGAAAATTCACTTGTAGTTACAAAAAATGGTTATGAATTATTAACAATCTCTAAGGAGGAATTAAATGGCGAAGGATGATTGTATTACATGTATGGCTGTGGTAAAAGAAAGTTTACCAAATGTTAAGTTCAAAGTTGAACTTGAAAACGGACTAACAATTATGGCCACTGTTTCTGGAAAAATCCGTCTAAATAATATTCGCATTTTCCCAGGGGATAGAGTTAGTGTTGAAATCAGTCCATACGATTTAAAACAGGGCCGAATAACATATAGATATAAATAATTATTAAATGTTAAGGAGAATTAATTATGAAAGTAAGACCATCTGTAAAACCTATCTGCGATAAATGTAGGGTTATTAAAAGACATGGAAAAGTCATGGTAATTTGTTCTAATCCAAAACATAAACAAAGACAAGGTTAATTAAAGGAGATATTAAAGTATGGCAAGAATCGTTGGTGTTGATATTCCAAATGATAAACAAGTAGCTTATTCATTAACTTATATTTATGGTATTGGAATTTCAACAAGTAAAAAAATCTTAAATGATATTGGAATTGATCCAACAATCAGAGTAAAAAATTTAACAGAAGAACAACTCGCTAAAATTAGAGCTGAACTTTCTAAATATAAATTAGAAGGTGACTTAAGAAGAGAAGTTGCTCTTAATATTAAAAGATTAACAGAAATTGGCTGTTATAGAGGTATTAGACATAGAAGAGGTCTTCCTGTAAGAGGTCAAAGAACAAAAACTAATGCTCGTACAAGAAAAGGACCAAGAAAAACTATTGCTAATAAGAAGAAAGCAACAGACGCTAAGTAATCTTAAAGGAGAATAATTATGGCTAATAAAACTGTAAGCAAAAAGAAAAAAATTAAAAGAACCTATACTAAAGGTTTAGCTCATATTCATGCTACCTTTAATAATACAATAGTTACAATTACTGATGAAAAAGGTAATGCTATTGCTTGGTCAAGTGCTGGTGCAATCGGATATAAAGGTGCTAGAAAAGGTACACCATTTGCTGCTCAAAATGCTGCTGAACAAGCTGCAAAAGCTGCTGTTGATCAAGGTTTAAAAACAGTTGATGTTTTTGTAAAAGGTACTGGTAGTGGTAGAGATACAGCAATTAGATCTCTTGAAGTTGCTGGTTTAAAAGTTTTATCAATTACTGATACTACACCAATTCCACATAATGGTTGTAGACCACCAAAAAGACCACGTGGATAATATAAAATTATTTAATGTTATTTATGGAGGATTAATGAATGAATAAAATTGTACAACCATTTGAAAAACCAAACTTCACAGTTTTAAATCAATCTGATAATAAAGTTTATGGTGAATTTGTATTACAACCTTTAGAAAGAGGTTTTGGAATCACTCTTGGAAATGCTTTAAGAAGAGTATTATTAGGCTCAATTCCAGGTGCTAGTGTATATGCAATTAATATTGAAGGTGCATTACATGAATTTAGTGCTCTTGATGGCGTTGAAGAAGATGTTACAAGAATTATATTAAATTTAAAAAGATTGATTTTAAAAATTGATGGAAATAATGAAGATACAAAAAGATTAGAACTTGAAGTTTTTGGTCCATGCACCGTATATGCAAAAGATTTACAAGTTCCACATGATGTAACTATTATTAATCCAGATTTAGAAATAGCTCATTTAGCAGAAGGTGGACATTTAAAAATGGTCATCTATGCAAGAAACGGTCGAGGCTATTTAACAAATGAAGAAAATAAAAAGAAATTAGAAGCAACAAATTCTAAACAAATTGGAATTATTGCTACAGATAGCAATTACAGTCCAATTGTAAAAGTAAATTATGAAGTTGAACCAACTAGAGTTGACCAAGATTCAAGATATGATTCCTTAAAATTAGAAGTCACAACTGATGGTTCAATAACTGCTGTTGAAGCTTTAGAACTTGCAAGTGAAATTCTTATTGCTCACTTTGAAAGATTCTTAGATTTACAAAATGTCGTTGATCAACAACTCGATGCATTTAAAGAAGAAGAAGCAAAACCAGCGGATAAATTCAATAATATGTCAATTGAAGAACTAGATTTAAGTGTTAGAGCATTCAATTGTTTAAAAAGACAAGGTTTCCAAACTGTTCAAGAATTAACGCAATTAAGTGAAGATGAATACATGAAATTTAGAAATCTTGGTAAAAAATCATTTAAAGAAATTCAAGATAAATTAGCAGAATTAGGTTTATCTTTGAAAAAAGACAACTAATTATTAGGAGGATAATATAATGGCTGCTATAGGTAGAAAAAATGTACATGGTAAAGCTGGTGTTAGATTTAAAACTGGTTTTACTTCAAGTAAACACAAAAACTTATTAAGAAACGTATTAACTGATTTAGTTGTATATGAACATGTTAAAGTTACAACATCAGTTACAAAAGATTTAGTTAAAAAAGCAAGTCATCTTATTAGCCTTGCTAAAAAAGGTGATTTACATTCAAAAAGACAAGCTATTAGTTTATTAAGAAACAAAATGGTTGATGAAAAAACAAGCGCTGTTGATAAATTATTTAATGATCTTGTAAAAAGATTTGATGGTGTCAATGGTGGTTATGTAAGAGTCTTAAAATTAGCTCCAAGAAAAGGCGATGGTGCTGAAGTTAGACTTGTTACATGGAGTAAATAAGTTAGCTAAATTTTAACGATTATTAATAAAAATCTCTACGAATCGTAGAGATTTTTTATATTCTTGAATATTTGTTTTAAATGTATTTAGGCATTTTATAAAGAAAATATGTTATTAAATGTTGCTTAATTTAGATAAATGAAAAAAGTAAAAGTAATGGTTTGATTTGAAAATTACTGTTAAGTTTTTTTCTAAATATATGATAAAATAAAAAAATGATGGGAATAAAAATGAAAAAAACATTATCTTTATTTGTGCTAATTCCATTATTGTTTTTGTTATTGGCTTGTTCTTCAACAGATACAAGCTCAGAACTAATTAATAATTCAAGTTCAATTGAAGAAGTTACTTTAACATTTATTCAGCATACTTATTTAAGGCGTTCATATGATGAAGAAACTAATGAGTGTAATGGTTATTATTTTGTAAATGATGAGTTGGCTAGAACTGTTTTTAAATTTGAAAAAGGTTACTATCTCACGTCTGAAGATATTGATAATTTTGGTGCTTTTACTCTAAATTATGATGTGCCTGACTTAGTAGGAGATGGATATTGGTTTTTTACATTTTTTACGACATCTTTTGATGAAGAAACTGGTTTTTCAAATAATTACTTAAAACCTTGTAAACTAGTTAATGATTTGACTGTTCATTTTGGTATTTTTGGATAAAATGATAACGAAAATAAATGCTTTAAAATTTTAATAGGTTAAATTATTTGTTTTATTTAAAATTTAAATAAAACAAATATTTTTTTAACTTAGGCCTTTTTTAAAAAGTTTGCGAAATTAGAATATTTTAACTAATTTATTGAATTTTTTAAGAAAAATTTAACTAAATAATTTTTAAAATTTTAATTTATTGTTTAAAATATTTTTATGATTAAGTATTACTTATTTTATTCTTATCAAAAATTAAATAAGACAGAATTTGATGAAATAATTAGAAATTTATATTCTTATTATTTAGATATTGAATACGAAAATAACAATTTAGGAATTATAATGGCTGATGAAAATTTTTATTTTAGATTGGATATTATTCAAAATGTTTTATTAAATGATTTAAATATTAATCTAATTTTTTTAGAAACTTTTGATTTAAATAATATTTCTTATTTAGCATTAAATTATTTAATAGATAAAAGAAAAAGTGGTCTATATTCTTTAGATGAAGTTATTTTTGATTCATATATAAATAAGATATACATATTATCTGATGAATTAATTAAATTATTTAATCAATGTGATAAAGATTTATTAAATACTGCTAAATATTATTTAAAGGCAAATATGAATAGTGTTTTAGCTTCTAAATATTTATATGTACATAGAAATACGTTTGATTATCGATTAAATAAGTTTAAAGATATAACTAAATTAGATATTAAAAATTATAAAAATGCTTTAATATTTGATTTATATTTAAAAATTAACTCAAATAATTAAATATAATTGTGCATGATGCACAAATAATATACAATTAAATATGATTTAATATTATTAACTATTTAAAGGAGTTATTTTTTATGGCTAAAGAAAAAGTTACACAAGAAGCAATAGAAAGACCTTATGTTAGTCTTAAACATATTGATAAAGTTTATGATAATAACGTCCAAGCAGTCTTTGATTTTAATTTAGATATTAAAAAACATGAATTCATTGTTTTAGTTGGACCATCTGGCTGTGGTAAATCAACAACATTAAGAATGATTGCTGGTCTTGAAGAAATTACAAATGGTGAATTATATATTGATGGAGAATTATGTAATGATAAATCTCCAAAAGACCGTGATATTGCAATGGTTTTCCAAAGCTATGCATTATATCCACATATGTCTGTATATGATAACATGGCATTTGGTTTAAAAATTAGACATATGCCAAAAACTGAAATTGACCGTAGAGTTAATGAAGCTGCAAGAATTTTACAAATTGAAGAATATTTAGATCGAAAACCAAGAGCCTTATCTGGTGGACAAAGACAAAGAGTTGCTTTAGGAAGAGCAATTGTAAGAAATGCTAAAGTCTTCTTAATGGATGAACCTTTAAGTAACTTAGATGCTAAATTAAGAGTTCAAATGAGATCTGAAATTATTAAACTTCATGATTCTTTGGGTGCAACAACAATTTATGTTACTCACGACCAAACCGAAGCTATGACAATGGCATCAAGAATTGTTGTTATGTCAAAAGGTAAAGTTCAACAAATTGGAACTCCAATTGAAATTTATAATAGACCAAATAATTTATTTGTCGCTGGATTTATTGGCTCTCCAAGTATGAATTTCTTTAAAGTTAAATATGATAAGGGAACAATTACATTCTCTGATGGTCATAAATTGGTTTTACCAGAAGAATTAATTAAAGGCAGAGACATTCCAAGTGATGTAATTATTGGAATTAGACCAGAAGATGTCCATCAAAGTGATAAAGTTGAAAACGGAAGCTTTGATGTTGAAGTTAAAGTTGCAGAATTATTAGGTCATGAATACTATATTCATGCTGATTTTGGTGGAGATGATTTAGTTGCTAAATTCTCTGCTGAAAAACAAATTGCATTACATCAACATGTTGTAATGAGATTTGATACTAAGAAAATTTTATTCTTTGATCCTGAAACGGAAGAAAGAATTAAATAAAAATAATAATAAATACAAAAATAATTACACAATAAAAAGGAGAAAATATGAAAAAATCTATTTTAGTATTTTGTAGTATGTTTCTTGGTGTTGGCTTATTAACAGGTTGTGGCCCTACTGGGGATGAAACAAGTAGTAATACAACTACAACTACAACTACCACAACTACAACAACCACAACTGATACAAAACCAATTGAAATTATAGAACCACCAGTTTATGATGAACCATCATTCCAAATCCATTATCATAGAGATGATAATGATTATAGTGATTGGGATATTTGGTTATGGACTGTTGATGATTCAAATCAAGGATTAGGATATGAGGGTGCCTTTGCATTTAATGGCCAAGATGAATTTGGTGCAATTGCTTCTTATCCATTAAGTCAAATTACTGGGCTTGAAGATAGAGTTGGTTTTATTGTTAGAAAAGGTGGAGACACTTGGGAAGATAAAGATGTTGCCTCTGATCAATTCTTTGCATTTTCTGATTTTACTGCTGATGAAAAAGAAGTAAAACATGTCTATATTATTTCTACTTGGGAAGGCGTTTATGATTCAACTAATGCTTTATATAATGATACAATCTTAGGCGCTAGATTCACGAGAGAAGATTTAGTTGTTCTTAATACAAATACTAATTTTACAAATGTAAAATTATATGAAAATGATGTAAAAATAGCTGAATCAACAACTGAACCAAGGAATGCTGTTAGAATTACTCTTGATGCAAAACCAGATTTCAAAAAAGATTACAAAGTAGAAGTTACATTTGAAAGTGGAACTATTTTAACTGCAGATGTTGATAAAAATGCATTATTTAAAACTGATTCATTTGATCAAAATTACACATATGATGGAGAATTAGGTGCAATTTATTCAAAAGAATCAACAACATTTAAAGTTTGGGCACCTGGCAGTAAATCTATGAAACTTAGATTATATGAAAATGGAACTCCAACCTCTGTTGATGCTACAAAAGGTAGTGATACTTATAAAGAATATGATATGACACTCACAGAAAAAGGTGTCTATGAAGTTAAAGTTGATGGCGATTTAGAAGGACAATATTACACATATGTTGTTACAAATTCTAAATATACAAACCAAGAATTAGTTGATCCATATGCAAAATCAGCTGGTGTTAATGGCTTAAGAGGAATGATTGTTGACTTTAGTAAAACTAATCCAGAAGGTTGGGATGAAGTAAGAGTTAAACCATATAAACATACAGAATTAGTAGTTTATGAAACTCATGTTGCAGATGTTACTGCAAGTGAATCTTGGACTGGAAGTGAAGCTAATCGTTTATTATTTAATGGTATGGCCGAAGAAAGAACAACATACACTGAAAATCAAGTAACTGTTAAAACAGGATTTGACCATATTAAAGAATTAGGTGTAAATGCTGTTCAAATTATTCCTTTATTTGACCAAGCAAATGACGAAGTTAATAAATCATTTAACTGGGGTTATAATCCTTTAAATTATAATGTTATTGAAGGTTCATATTCTTCTGATCCATTTGATGGATACATTAGAATTAAAGAATTTAAAAACTTAGTTATGAAATATAATGAAGCTGGAATTAATATTATTATGGACGTTGTTTATAACCATGTTAATTCATTAGAAACATCAAGCTTTAATTATTTAGTTCCAGGATATTATTTTAGATATAGTACAAGTGGTCAAGTCTTAGATGGCTCTGGTTGTGGTAATGAAACAGCAAGTGATATGCCAATGTTTAGAAAATTTATGATAGATTCCACAGAATTTTGGGCTAGTGAATATAAATTAGGTGGATTTAGATTTGACTTAATGGGACTTCATGATATTGAAACAATGGATGAATTAGTTGCTAATTTAAAAACAATTAATCCTGAAATTGTTGTTTATGGAGAACCATGGAATGCAGGAACAAGTGGCTTAACATCAACTGATGCTGCACTTCAAGCTAATTTAGGTAAATTTAATGGCTATGGTGCATTTAATGATAAAGTTAGAGATGGAATTAAAGGTAGTGTATTTGATTCTTTAACAACTGGTTGGGCAACAAGTTTAACAAGTAGTTTACCAAGTAGTATTAAAGATGCAATTCAAGGAAAAACCGCATCCTTTACAAGTGATCCAAATAAGACTGTAAACTATGTCTCGGCTCATGATAACAATACATTATTTGATAAATTACAATTAAGTGTTGCAATGGCAAATGATGATAATATTGAGTTATTATCAAATTTATCAACATTAAGTAATGGTATTATCTTTACTTCTCAAGGTGTTAGTTTTATGTTAGCTGGTGAAGAATTCTTAAGAACTAAAGTTAAAGAAGATGGAAGTTTAGATAGTAATTCATATGAATCTTCATATAAAACTAATGAACTTGATTATTCAAGATTAATTGATTATCCAAGCGTTATGGAACAATATAAAGAATTTATTTCTTTAAAAGTTAATAATGAAATGTTCCAATTAGATAATGCTGATGATATCAAAGCTTCTCTTAGCTTTAATGATAGTGATAATTCTTATATTGATTATAATTTAAAATATAATAATAAAGAATATAGAGTCATTATTATGTCAAGAAGTGCTAGTGAAAAAACACTTGATTTATCAGGTTATTCAAGTGTATTAGCTGACAATTTAGATACACTAACATTATCGGCTAATAGTAAATTATCATCTTGTCAAATTGTTGTTGTTTCAAAATAATAATAAAAATAAATAATTTAATTATTAATTAAATATAGTAGAATAAGTGAAGCACATGGTGCTTCACTTATTTATTATTAAGGAGTTTTATTTATGGATTTAAATTCAATTTTGCATATTCCAATGTCAAATATGGCATATTTTTCAAGTTTATATAATTTAACAGTTATTTTAAGAGCTAAAAAAGATGATTTAAAAGAAGTTAAAATTATTTATTCTTTTAAATACGATCATTATTTAAAAGAAAAAAGAAATGAAGAAGTAATGATTAAAAAATATAGTGATAATTTATTTGATTATTATGTATTTAATAAAGATGTTAATGATAATCGAGTTGGTTATATTTTTTATTTAAGTGATGGATTTACTTCATATTATTTTTCAGAAAATGGTTTTGAAAAAGAATATGATTATTCAAAATCTCATTTATCAAGATTTGAGTATCAAGCAAATTTTGAAGGTGATTATTTAAAAGAAATTAAATGGTGTAAAGACACAATAGGCTATCAAATATTCCCTGATAGATTTAATATTGGAAATTATAAAAAAGATTTAAGTTATATCAATTTAAAACCAAATCAAGATCCAAAATCTAACAGTTTTGGAGGCGGAGATTTACTTGGTATATTAAATAAAATTGACTATTTTAAAGATTTAGGAATTAATTGTTTATATTTAACTCCGATCTTTTTATCAAATTCAAATCATAAATATGATACTTTAGATTATTTTAAAATTGATCCTCATTTTGGTGATGAAAAGACTTTTAAATTATTAGTTGATGAATTACACAAAAATAATATAAAAATAATTTTAGATGGGGTATTTAATCATATATCTAGTGAATCAAAAATATTTAAAGATGTTATTAAAAATGGTAAAAAATCAAAATATTTTAATTGGTTCATGATTAATGGAGATAATGTTGATTCAGTTAATATTAATTATTTGTGCTTTGCAAATGTAAAAAATATGCCTAGATTAAATACTTCAAATGATGAAGTAATTAAATATATAACAAGTGTTGTCACTCATTATATTAAAAAATTTAATATCGATGGCTGGAGATTAGATGTTAGTGAAGAATTAAGTTTTAAATTACATCGAGCAATAAGAAGTGAAGTTAAAAAATTAAATCCTAATTGTATTATAATTGGAGAAAACTGGAGAATTGCCAATAGATATACCCAAGGAGATATGCTAGATAGTGTTATGAATTATAAGTTTTATGAACCTTTAGTTCATTTTTTAGCTTATAAAGATATTGATGCAAAAGAATTTGCTAGCAGATTAACAAATGGATTTTTATTTTATACTTTAAATACTAATAAGATGATGATGAATCAAATTGAAAATCATGATACTCATAGATTTGAAACTCTTGCAAATAATTCTAATATGTTTTTAATTGCTTTATCTATATTAATAATGAATATTGGAATGCCATTTTTATATTATGGAAGTGAAGTTGGATTAAATGGAGGTTATGATCCATTATGTCGAAAAATGTTTAACTGGGATGAAAAATCTTGGGATATTAAAAGATTAAAATTAACTAAGAAATTAATTAATTTTAGAAAAAGTAATGAAGTTATTAAATCCGGAGAAATTAAATACGAATACAACGATAATTTATTTATTTTAACTAGATATAATAAAGACGAAGTATATAAATTAATAGTTAATCCAAATAATGAAAAAGTATCATTAGATAAATTAAATAAAAAACCAATAATATCATTTAATTTCCAAGAAAATAAATTTATTAAAGAAGGTTTTATAATAATTAAAGAGTAATAAATTATTATAAACTGACATTTTATCTAAAATTTTTTGACATATTAAATTTGTATTGTGTAATTTTTTAAAAAAAATTGAAAACGCTTTCATTTTTTTGTTTACAAGTTAATTATCATGCACTAAAATATTAATAACATTATGTAAGTCAATCTTATATAGATTGATTTTAGGGAGGAGAATTATAATAATGTTAAACAAAAGAAAACTTAGTGTTTTAAGTGCATTAGTCCTAATCGTCGGTGTAGGACTCGCATCATGTGGACCAACAGATGGCACATCTGCTACAACTACTGATGGTGGTGGAGTCAATTGGTCAGATATGGAAAGAGATGAAATTCTTGACTTATACGTCACAGAAGCAGCAAAAGAAACTGGAACTTTAACTGTTGGTTGTTCAACTGAAGATGAAACATTCTTAAATGAAGCAATTACAAAATTTAAAGAAGCTTTCCCAGAATTAGCAAACGTTGAAATTGTAGTCAACAACCAAGTCGGTGAAGCTGATGCTTATAAAGCATTACAAGCAGATTTAGATGAAGCACCAGATTTAATGCTTTCTGCTGATGACCAAGTTATGAATGCTATTGGTTCTAACTTCTTATCACCTGTACCAGGTGGATTAAGATATCTTATTGAAGATGAAATTCTTGAAACTGCAGTAGAAGCTGTTACAATTGGTGAAAATTTATATGGTTATTCTGCAGTTAGTGGTAATGCTCAAGTTTTACTTTATAATAAAAAATTAATAAGCGAAACTGACGCAAGATCTTTAGATAAGATTTTAGAGATTGCTGAAGAAAACAATATGAATTTCTATTACCCAATGGCTGAAGGTTGGTATGTTTGTAACTGGTTATGGCTCAACGGTGGAGATTTCTGGATTGAAGCTGAAACTACAACAGATCCAGCTACTGGTATGACAACAACAACTTTCACACAAACTACTGATATGACTGTTGAAGGTGTTAGAAAAGTTGGTGATACAATCAATAAATATTACACAGATTATAGTGGTACATTATTATCAACTACAGGTAGTGATATTCAAGCAAATTTACAAGATGGTTTTTCTGCTGAAACTACAATTGGTGGTATTTCATGGAATAACTATGATGGTATTAAAGCAGCTATGAAAACTGCAGGATTCAGTGATCAAGAAATTAATGAAACAGTAGGTATCGCACCACTTCCAACAGTTACTTATGATGGAAAAGAAGGCGCTCAATTAGAAGGTTTTGATGGTTATAAAGTTTATATTGTTAAATCAATTACAAATAGACCAGTCACAGCTCATCTTCTTGGTTATTATTTATCTGCTGAAGATTGCCAATTATTACACTATCAAACAAGAAATTATATTCCTACAAATCTTGTAGTATCTAATATGGATGAAGTTAAATCCTCTGAAGTTTCTAAAGCATTAGCAGCTCAATCAAAATTTGCTCATTCACAAGCAAAAGCTATTACAGCTCAAGCAGTATGGGATGCACTTTCAACTTATGGACCAGCATTTGCTGTAAGCGGTGCAGTTGATGAAGAAACAGCTAGTACAGCAGTTAACAACTTAGTTGGAGCTCTCGGCGGCGTTGTTAAATAATTAGATAATATATTGTTAGAAGGGCACAAATATTGTGCCCTTCTATTTTTTTTAAGGTAGGTATTATTTATGGAAAACAAAAAAACAAATTCTGTTTTGACACAAGATACTGAAACTAAAAATTCTTCAATTAATAATTCACACATTGACCAAGAAGCTTTAAAAAAGATGTCTATTTCTGAGGATTTTGAACCTCTTAAATGGTATCAAGTTATTTTTAATGGAATATTAAATGGAACAATAAAAGTTAGTAAATTTTTATTGTCTATTTTAATTGACGTTGGTAGAGCTTTATTAAATATTTTAATAGGTATTGTTAAAATTTTTGTTGGAATTTTTGTTGGTATCTATAAATTTTTAACAGTCAAAATTTATAGATATTTTAAAGAAGATGATATATATGGAAAAATTTCCTATGTTATTATGGGAACATCTTCATTAGCTCATCGTCAATATTTAAATGGTATTTTATATATTGCCTTTGAAGTTTTATATATCATTTATATGATATTAACAGGCGGATATGATATTTATAGAATGTCTGGTCCAGGTATTGTTGGACCTCATGTTGATAAAAATCCAATAACCGGTATTCAACAAATTGTACCTGGTGATAATAGTATTCTTTGTCTTATTTTAGGTATTATTGCAATTTTATTTACATTAGTATTTATTTATGTATGGTATAGAAATATTAATGCTGCTCACAGTAATACAATTGTAAGATATGGAAATTTATACTCAAAAGGTTATAAAGAAGTTTCTAAATTATTCGAGCGTGACAATCTTGATTATTTAGCAAATCAAGTAAGAGTTAATAAAAATGGAAAAGTTAAAAGATTATTTTGCATTAATAATGATAAATATTTTAGAAATAATCTAAATTTAACAAAACAAGCTTCTTCATTAATATCATATAAGAATTTTAATAATTTGTATTATGAAGTTCCTTTAATTTATCGTGAATTTTTCAAAAAACATGAACAACAAAAAGTTAATTTATTAAACGAAAATGTTTTTGAATCTTTAGTATCTCATATTAAAATTAAATTTAAATTAGCTGTTCAAGATAGTAGTAAATTAAATTCAATTAAATCAACTTTTACTCCAGAACAACATAATGCATTTTTAATGTTGATTAATTCTTTAAAAGATAAAGAATTTGAACTTGGTGAAAAATTAACAATTAATGATTTATATAAAGAAGTAGTTTATAAATATTTAAGTGATGAGTTAAAAAAAGTTAATATCAATAATGATATTTTAATGGCCTATAACTTTAACTTTAAATATATTTATAAGTTAGATAAATCATCCTATAAAGATTTATATGATAAATTTAATGTAATTAAATTAGAAGTCGAACCTTTAATTGAAAAATTTAATAAGTTACTAAAGTCTAACAATATTGAAGCAGACTTTAATGTAAGAGATTTATTAAAAGATAAATTTTTCAATATTAATGATATTAAAGAAAATAATGTAATTTTATTAAAAAATTCTTTATTGGATCAAATTGCTGAATATAAAGAAGGTATTTTACAAAAATTATCAAATAAAGATATTCTTAATGGTTTAGATTTTAATAATTTAAAATATAAAGTTAAATTATATTTTGATAAACAATCAACATTCTTAAAATTAAAAGGTTTACTTAGTTTTGATTCTAATGTTGGAGAATCATTATATGATTTATATTTAAATTACTACAATTTCTATAAGAAAAATTGTCTTGAAAGAGAAAAAACAGACCTATTTTTAGCTACATTTGAAGATAATTTTAAAAAGTTTGTTGATTCATATAATAATGTTCCAAAATCTTTCAATTTAGAAACAAAAAATAAAGTATTAGAGTTCTTTGATTTTAATAGAAATACTTTGAAACAAATTTCAAAAAGAGAAGTATTATTTGAAATTAGCAGTCTTTATAGAATTAATTTAAATGAAGCTAACAATATTTTAAACTTATATTTATCTTATATTAATAATTTCAATAAATTATTTGTTAGCCAAAATTATGAAAGTAAATTAATTGTTGATAATTTTGATAAAGATTTTGAATCATTCTTAAAAGATAAATCAAGTAAAAATATTTCTAAAATTAAAAAATTCAATAAAGAAAAAGACGGTTTACAAATTTTAAAATTATTTGATTTTAAGAAATTAAATAAAGCTAATATTGTTTCTAATATTAATAATTACTACGGCGTTAACGAAGAAAATAAATTTGCTGAATTAAAATTATTTAATAAATTAGTTATCTCTATTAAGCATTTTACAGGAGTAAAACATCAATTAACTAAAGATAGCGTTAAAGAATCATATGATGCTGAATTAGTTAAATTATTTGAAGAATTTTCTAAAAATGAAGATAATGCTGAATTAATAAAGCTACTTAATATTAAAAATATTGATGAATGTTTCAAATTGTTTAATATATCAGAACCAAAATTAATTGTTTCTAATTCATTTAATTATGAAGTTTGGAACGCCAGTATTCTTCAAAAATATTCTAAAGATGTTAGTTTATTTATTAAAAAGAATATTTATCAAGCAAATATTAATTTAGTAAAACTCATTAATAACAATCATGAAGGCTTAAATGTAAATGAGCAATATTATGTTTGCTATCTTGAAGAATTAAATAAATCCTTAACAAGCAATTCTAAAGTTAGAGATGGCTTCAAGAAAGATTTTTCATTAGAAGAAAAGAATTATCACTTCGAATATGATAAATATAACATTTATAGAACTTATTTAGATTTTAATAACGCATACGGTAATGTTGCAAAACAAAAAGTTGATGTTATAAATTGTTTCTTTAATTTAGATAAAAAGAATACTACATTTAATGAAGTTAATGAATTTAAATCTGAAGCTGAAAAATTAGAAGCTTACAATTTAAAAATTAATGAAATTAAAGAAAAATATTCAAAAATATTTAATAAAAAGAATGATATTTTAAGTGAAATTAAAAACTTAAAAATCGAACTAAAATCAGAAATTGAAAAGCTTAAAGAAAATTATGGAAAAGATAAAGTAGATTTGGAAAATGATCCAAATGCTATTGATGCTGACAAATACAATTTAAAACTTAAACTTAATAAAGATATTGCATCTTTAAAAGAAAGTTATCAACTTAAAATTAATAAACTTGATGGTCAATATAATTCACTACAAAGTGATAAATTGATCGCTAGTATGCAAAGTGAGGAATTACAACAAGCAAAAAGCGCTTATAAGAGATCGCTTGTAGTAAATAAAAAGGTTGAAACATATGATTTTACTAGACCTCTTAATGTTGCTTATGCAACAAGTAATATTGTCGCTAACTTTACATGTTCAAGAGAAGTTGCAAAAGCAGTTGCTATTTCTTATAAAAATGTAATTGATAGAGCAAGAAATATCGTAAATTATACTATTTCTAAGAAAAATGAAGGAATGAGTTTAGAAGAGATCAAAAAAATAGTCGCTAAAAAAATGGGTGTTAAAAAATTTGATCTTAGTCAAATAGAAGATCGTGAAACTATTCCATATGCATTACTTGAAGAATTAGCAGATATTTATGTCTTTGCAAGATTAAATAAGAGAGTTAATGATTTTAAATCAAGATATCAAGAAGAAGAATATTGTGGTCAATGTAAACCATTTAAAAAGACTGTTAACTCATTATTGACTGATAAATTCTCTGGAGTAATCTTATTCTTACCAATTGTTGGGGCTGTAATTGTTACTATATTCCCATTAATTTGTTCTCTATTAATTGGTTTTACAAATTATGATAGTACAACAATTTATCCTCAATTATTTAATTGGATTGGTCTTGAAAACTTCATTGCAATGTTTACAGGTAAGAACATTTGGCAAACAAGTTATGGTGCTGAAAAAATTCCTTACACAATTGGTATATTGTTGTTATGGACTCTTATTTGGGCTTTCTTTGCAACATTTACAAACTATTTCTTAGGAATTGTCTTATCCTTATTAATAAACAAAAAATCTATTAAACTTAAAAAGGTTTGGAGAACAATATTTGTTATAACAATTGCTATTCCTCAATTTATTTCATTGATGGTTGTTGCAAATATATTCGCGACGCAAGGGCCAATTAACTCGCTTCTTGGAACCGGAAATGAAATACCATTCTTAAAAGATCCAAATCTTACAAAAGTTATGGTTATTCTTATTAACTGTTGGGTTGGTGTTCCATATACAATGTTAATGTGTAGTGGTATTTTAATGAACATTCCAAGTGATTTATATGAATCAAGTAGAATTGATGGAGCAGGTCCAGTTACTCAATTCTTCAAGATCACACTTCCTTACATGTTCTTTATTACCGGACCAAGCTTAATTACAACATTTGTTGGAAATATTAATAACTTCAACGTTATATTCTTCTTAACAGGTGAAGTTACAAATAGTGTCTTCTTATTTGATGCTAAAGAAACTGACTTGTTAATTAACTGGTTATATTCATTAACTACTGGTGATAGAAGTAGATATAACATATCTTCCGCATTAGGTTTATTTATATTCTTAATCTGTGCATTCTTCTCACTTATTATGTATTCAAGATTAGGAGCTGTTCAAAGGGAGGATGAATTTCAATGAGAACTAGAAGAATTATCGCTGATATATTTATTTATATTATATTAGTAGTTTTATGTGTAATTTGGCTTCTTCCAATTGTTTGGTTATTCCTTCAATCATTAGGTGCTTATGATGGTGCTGGTTTAACTGGTTTACATAAGTTTTGGCCTGATAGATGGACATTTGATAATTATATTAATTTATTTAATAATAGAGTTTTAGATGCTACAGTTGGTGAATGGAGAGTTTATGGAGATCTTAAATATCCAAATCCAG
Organism: uncultured bacterium; assembly: GCA_949285665.1. GTDB lineage: Bacteria > Bacillota_I > Bacilli_A > RFN20 > CAG-826 > Alectryobacillus. Next base: position 23,818 of record CASDYC010000002.1, on the reverse strand, counting down.
TTAACTTTGGAATGACTTTCTTAAATACATTAATTGTTGCAATATTCTCTTGTATTATTTCAACATTATTAACATTATTTACATCTTATGCTTTTTCAAGATGTAGATTTAAATCAAGAACATTAATGATGAGAATTATCTTAATTCTTGGTATGTTCCCAGGATTTATTTCCTTAATTGTATTTTATCAATTAGCAAAATTAGTTGGTTTACAAGAAAATTTAATCGCTCTTATTATTATTTATTCCGGCGGTGCTGGAATGGGATATTACGTATCAAAAGGTTTCTTTGATACAATTTCCAAATCAATTGATGAAGCAGCCATGATTGATGGAGCAAATCAAGTTCAAATATTCTTTAGAATTATTGTTCCACTTTCAAAACCAATTATTGTTTATACAGCTTTACTTGCATTTATGGCTCCTTGGGGTGACTTTATGACAGCAAGTTATTTATATGTATTACATCCATATAATGGTACTGTTGCAACGGTTTTAAATCAAATGATTGGTAGTTATCAAAATAAAAATACATATTGGCAACAATTCTGTGCTGCCGCAGTTGTTATTGCTATTCCAATTACATTATTATTTATGTTCTTACAAAAATACTATGTAAGTGGTGTTACCGGAGGAGCTGTTAAAGGTTAATAAAAGTATGAGAAAAGTAAGTTTATTTATTACATTTCTCGCTATTATTGGATTATTAGGAGGTTGTGGTGAGGACACAACCTCTTTATCGTTAAATAGCGATGATACAACAGATGATGGAGTTATTGATTATTCTCCATCTAATCAAGAAATATCTCAAGTCTATGATAATAATTCTGGTGCTTATTATGAGATATTTGTTTATAGTTTTTATGATTCAAATAATGATGGAATTGGTGATTTAAATGGGGTTAAAGAAAAATTACCTTATTTAAAAGAATTAGGAATTTCAGGAATTTGGTTATGTCCAATAATGACTAGTAATTCATATCATAAATATGATGTTATAGATTATTATAATATTGATGAAGATTATGGTACGATGGCAGATTTTGAATCATTAGTTAGTAGTGCCAAAGATTATAATATTGATATAATTATTGATTTAGTTTTAAATCATACTTCAACTAGTAATAAATGGTTTATTGAATCTTTAAATGCTCATAGAAATAACGATGTTTATAATCAATATTATGATTATTATAATTGGACAACTATACCAAATACTGGTTATACACAATCAAGTGTTCAAGGTTTATATTATGAATCTAGATTTGATTCTTCAATGCCAGATTTAAATTTAGATAATGAAAACGTAAGAAGTGAAATTAAAAATATAATTACTTTTTGGTTAAATAAAGGAATAAAAGGATTTAGACTTGATGCCACAACTTATTATTATCAAAGTTCTGCAAAAAATATTGAAATGCTTGAATATATTAGAAATTGTGCAAAAGAAGTAAAAGATGATGTTTATATTATTGGAGAAGCATGGAGTGATCAAAGTACTATTGAAAATTACTCTGCCACTGGTAATTCATTTTTTGCTTTCCAGTATTCTCAAGGAAATAATCCAGGATTTGCAAGTAGTATTAATACAAAAAATATTTCAGTCTTAAATGAACAACTTGTTGAATTTACAAATACTATAAGAAAATCAAATAGTGAAACTAATGCTTCATTCTTTGTATCAAATCATGATATGGATCGGATGGGAAGATATTTCTCTGGAAGAGAATACGAAAGTCAATATTTAAAATTAGTTGCAAGTTTATATCTTTTATCTCCAGGTAATCCATTTATTTATTATGGTGAAGAAATTGGAATTGCTGGAACAAGAGGTACATCAAACACAGATGCAAATCGAAGATTACATATGATTTGGGGCGGAAGTGATAAAGAAAATGAAACAATTGATCCACCTGGAGCAAATTTTGATACAAATTTACAAGTTAAATTTGGGGCAAATGACTTAAAAGATGATCCAAGTAGTTTAATTTATCATTATAAAAAGATTTTAAATTTAAGAAATAAATATGCTGATTTATTTTTAAAAGGTGATGTATCTTATGTTAAAATATCTAGTGCGATTTATGGCTTAAAATTTAGTTATGAATCAAAAGAAATTATCGTATTAACAAATATTTTTGATAATTTAATTGAATTAAATTTAACAAATTATATTGAAAATATTTCTGATTATAAAATTGTTGATGAAATTCAAATTATTAATGAAAAAGCTAAATTAAGCCAAGATGGTGAATTATATTTACCACCATTTTCTAGTATTGTTTTAAGTAAATAAATTAGGAGGTATTTTTAATGAAAAGATGTGCTGGTGTTTTGTTAGCAATTTCTTCCCTTCCAAGTGATTATGGAATTGGAGATTTTGGAGGTTACGCTTATAGATTTATAGATGATTTAAATAAAGCTAATTTTAAAATATGGCAAATTTTACCACTTAATCCATTAGGATTTGGTAATTCTCCATATCAACCATTATCAAGTAAGGCAATCGATCCAATTTATATTTCTCTTGATATATTAAAAGAAGAAAAACTATTAACAAAAACCGAAAAATTAAACGAATCAGCTAATAAAGTATTTTATGAAGAAGTTAGAGCGTACAAAGAAAAGAAGCTCGAACTTGCTTATTCAAACTTTAAAAAGAAAGAAAATTTTAAAGAATTAGAAAAATGGCATAAACAAAATCCATGGGTTGATAATTATGCTGTCTTTGTCACACTTAAAAAATTAAACGATTTAAGAATGTGGACAGAATGGCCAAAAGAACAACAAGAATGGATTAATGATAAAAAATTTAAATTAGGCCGATATAAAGATAAAATTAATCGAGAAATTTGGTATCAATTTGTTGCCTTTAAACAATTTGAAAATATTAAAAAATATGCTAATTCAAAAGGTATTGAAATAATGGGTGATATTCCATTTTATGTTGGTGTTGACTCAATTGATGTATGGGAAAATCAAAAATGTTTCTTATTAGATGAAAAACACAATCCTGCTTTTATTGCCGGTGTTCCACCAGATATCTTTTCTAAAACTGGTCAAAGATGGGGTAATCCAATATATGACTGGGATTATATTAAAAAGACCGGATTTAAATTTTGGATTGATCGATTAATGTTTAATGCAAATTTATTTGATATTATTAGAATTGATCATTTTAGAGCATTTGATACATATTGGAAAGTTCCAGCAAGTTGTCCAACTGCCGAAGTTGGAACATGGGAAAAATGTCCTGGTTATGAATTTTTTGATACATTATTTGCAAAATATAAAGATGTTAAAATTGTAGCCGAAGATTTAGGTGATTTAGTTGATTCAGTATTAGTACTTAGAGATCACTATAATTTCCCAGGTATGAATATATTACAATTTACATTTGAGCCATATAAATATGATTATGGTTTAAAAGATAAAGAAAATCAAATCATTTATACAGGAACTCATGATAATGAAACTATAAATGGTTGGATTGCTCGAATTAGCGATGATGAAAGAAATGCTGTAAGAGCAAAACTTGAAAGACTTAATCATTCATATCCAGATTTTGCCTATTCATTTTGTAGACTTGCTTTAGATAACAAAGCTAATTATTGTATTTTACCAATGCAAGATATTATGTCATTAGACAATTCTGCTAGAATGAATACGCCAAGTACAATTGGATCTCCAAACTGGGAATTTAAATTAGTTGATTTTAATGACTTTGAAAATAGACTAGATTATTTAAGAGATTTAATTAATCAATCTGGTCGTAATAACTAAAATTAATTAAAATTTTTAAATATTTAAAATTAAATATATAAAAATTTATTAATTTTTATAAAATTTTTGAATTATTTTAAAAATATTCAAATAATTTTTAAAATTGTTTCGTATTTATTAATGTAAAGATCTTTATGGAAAACAAACAGCTTCAAGATTTAGTAATATCTTATCGAAATGGTAATGAGTCTGCCTTTCATATTTTGTTTGAAAATGTTAAAAAACCATTGTTTTTTAACATATATTCATTTGTTAAAAATAAAGAAATAGCCGAAGATTTACTACAAGATACATTTATTAGATTTTTAAATAATATTCATAAGATTAAAGCTAATGAAAATATATTAGGATTTTTGATGGTCATTTCAAAAAATATATCTCTTGATTATTTAAAATCAAATAAAAAGAAAGATGTTCAAATTGATGATACAATACATATTTCAAAAAGTAGTGATAATATTGTATCTCATGTTAACCAAAGTGATCTTGCCTCAAGAATTGAAAAAATTTTAAATGAAAAAGAATTTAATATATTTATCCTACATGTAATGGAACAATGGGGTTTTGAAGAAATATCAAAATACTTAAAAATTCCACTTGGTAGTGTTACTTATATTTATTCAAATTCACTTAAAAAAATAAAAGCTGAAATAAAGGAGGAAGAATTATGTTAGATAAATACGAACAAAAAATACATGATGAATTATCTAATTATGAAATTAAATTAAATAGTGATGATGTTTTAGCAAAATTTAAAGCTCAAGAAATCAAAAAACCTAAAAAGATTAAAAAGAGTAATAATAAAAATAAATCATTATTAATTTCTTTATCTTCTTTATTAGGTGGTGGTGCTTTAGTTTGTGCTTGTACTCTTCCTTTTATACTAAATAGAAACGGAAATAACGATGGTAATGAGAATACTACAATTAGTGTAAATACTGGAAATTTAATTCCAATTTTAAATCAAAATGATGCTAATTTATTAAGTTTTGAAATTGTTTCTTTAATGAGTGGAAATGAATCTTCTACAACCCAAGCTTTAAATCCAATTATTCTTTCAAAAAAATCTAGTTTTAATAAAGAAAACATCAATAATAATATAGATCAAAATTATTTTTCAAAAGTCGTTAATGCATATGATTTGGCTGCTGAAAGTGTACATTCTTTATTTTCAAGTAGTAATAATTTCGATTTAAAAGCTTATGAAGATAATTTTACATATAATAATAAAACATTTAATGTCAGAAGTGATGTTTTAAATAATGATGTAGTTATTTATTCATTATATATTAATGAAGATGCATATTTTGCAGAAGATGATGATGAAGAAACATGGCTTTATAGTGGATATATTAAAGTAGATAATAAATATTATCCAATAACTTGTGAAAAAGAAGCTGAAACTGGTGAATATGAAATTGAATGTATTATTGAATTTGAAGATTATATTGGAAGTGTTTCAAAAGAAGTTGAAATTGATGAAAGTGAATATCAATTTTCATATATTGATAAAATTAGAAAAGAAGAATTATACACCTTTGAAATAGAATCTAATTTAATAAAAAATAATACTGATAATCAAATTGAAGTAAGTGTTGAATATTTAAATGATAGATATGATGATGCAGAATATGAATTCTTTACTGAAATTAAATCAGATAATCTATATTATATATTTGTAACTGATAGCGAAGAAGATTATAACGGAAAATTTGATTTTAATTTAGAATTTAATAATACTTCAAGAAGATATTTTAAAGAATCTTATAAAGATATTATTAAAAATTAAAATTTATAAATTAAACTTAATATTTAATAAAACAATTTATATAAGGGGATTTTAGAAAACTAAAATCTCCTTTTTATTACTAAATGTTTATAAAAATTTAATTATTTTAAAAATTTTAAAAAAATTCCAATAAAAAATTAAAGTCAATCGTATTTACTAATATAAAACAAAAGATGAATGTAAAAAAAGAAAGAAAGAGGTAAAAAATATGAAAAAAACATTAATCAAATCAATCGCATTACTTGCTAGTTTAGGATCACTTGCATCTTGTAATTCATTAACATCACAAGAAATTAATTCCAATACATCAAATAAAGATATAATTTCTCAAAGCCAATCAATTATTGCAAAACAAGCAACAACTGGATTAGAAGCTATGAAATTGTTGACAAATTCTCCACAAACTTTTAATTCAGTTATGAAAGCAAGAGAAAATAGTACAAATCAAATTTCAAGTCAAGATCAAGAAACTATTACAAAATTATTAAATCAATTTGATTTAATCTTAGAAAACAATAATTATTTTACATCAACTATTATTGAATCTGATAAAGCTGAATATAAAACAAAAGAAGTAATTAGTTTTAAAGGATTAGATGGAAGCGAAGTTTCTTATAGTTTATATTATAACGATGTGTTTGAAAATACTTATCAAGAAGATAGAGATGAACAAGTTACAGTTATAAAATATTCAGGAATTGCAGTCTTTTTCGAAAATAATGTTGAAACTACATATAATTTTGATGCAAGAAGTGAAACTGAAACTGAAGGTAGAGAAATAGAAACTGAATCTACATTTAATTTATATTCATCAGATTCTACATTTATTCAAATTGAAAAAGAAAATGAACAAGAAGATGATGAAGTTGAAGATGAATATACATATAAACTTTATCAAAATAGAAGAAAAGTTTATGAATATAGTTTAGGTATTTCAAAAGATTTAAAAACAAATCGTGATCAAATTGAACTTGAATTAAATAACAAGGAATATGAAATTGAGATTGTTGAACATAATAATGAAACATATTTCTTAGTAGAAGTTGAAGATGATAATACAGATGATGAATATGATTTAGTATTTAAAAAAGTAATTGACCAAAATGGTAATGTTACTTATCAATTAATCTAATAAAAGATAATAAATAAAGGAAAAGACCATTACGGACTGTAATGGTCTTTTGTATTGAAATAATTTCTATAATTATGCCATTGCTGCTGGAGCAAGACCTACTGCAATTATTATAATTAAAAGTACAATTGTTCCTAAAACTGTTCCAATAATTCCAAGAACAAGACCAGCTATATTCATTGCTGTAAAACCATAATGATTTTTAGATTTTACTGCAAATACAATACTAAGTATTCCAAGTATTAATGCAATAATTCCTAACCACAAAAAATATTATTTAAAAAATTTCAAAAATTTTTTTACTTTTTTAATAAAATATTAATTTTTTAAAGAAGTTATTGGAACAACAATAACTCCGTCTTCTCTTTTATATGCTGCATTTGTTAACCCACAAATTACAATTAAAGATTGTGAAGCTTTTCCTCCATCTTTAATGATTTGATTATTTATTTTAATAAGATTTTTTGCAGCATTATCAATTTGATGAGCGCCTAATTTAACTTCAATTCCACACCAATTACCATCTTCTAATTCTAGAATTGCATCAATTTCGTTATTTTTATAATCTTGATAGTGATAAATTTTTGCGTTGAATGAATCTGCATAAATTAATAAATCTCTTAAAACCATAGATTCAAATAAAAATCCAAAATATTCTAAATCATTTAATAATTTTTCTTTGTTAAGATTCAATATTGCACAAGGAAGTGATGGATCAACAAAATGTCTTTTTTCTCTTTGTTTTGTTCTTAAAGATGATCTAATTTTAATTGCAAATGGTTTGATGTCTTCGATTATATATAAATCATTTAATAAGTTCAAATAATCAGAAATAGTGTCGATATTTATATCATCAAAATCTATATCTTTAATATCATTTTTTAAAGTTTGATTTGAAGCAGTAGTAGATTCATTTCTTGCTAGAGATTTTAATAAAAGTGAAATTTTACGTCTGTCTCTTTTGGTATCATCAACTTTATATATATCTTCATTAACTAGACTTTTTACATATTCTTTAGCAACTAAAATTGATTGATTAGTATTTAAATTTAGATTTCCAGGCCAACCACCACATAAGACAAAGTCTACTAATGATTCTAAATTAATATTGCCTGTGTAGAAATCATTAATTATTCCTCGACTAATATCTTTTAAAGATATTTTTCCATCCGAATAGCCGTTTTCAAACAATGACATTGGTCTCATTTTTAATCGAGCTATTCTACCTGTTCCAGAATGTATGTATTTATTTTTATTAATTGAAGCAGATCCAGTTAGAATAAATTGTCCTTTTTGAGAATTTTCATCAATTTTTCCTCTAATTGCATCCCATAAAGATGGAACCTCTTGCCATTCATCAATTAATCTAGGTATTGATCCTTGTAAAGCTAATTCTGGATTTAAAATAGCAATTCGTTTATTATTAAAATTTCCATTTGGATTTGCTAGTAAAAATTCACTTGAACAAATATTTTTAGCACTCCAAGTTTTTCCACACCATTTTGGACCTTCAATAAGTATAGCTCCAAATGTATTTAAATATTTTTTAATTTTTTCATCAATTATTCTTGGTTTATAATTAAAATTTTTCATAATTTTGCTCTTTTTAATTTCCTGTTTATATTTTATTAAAAAAAATAATAAATTGCAATTTCATTCCGTGATTTTTTCAATTTTCATTCCGTGATTTTTTCAATTTTCATTCCGTGATTTTTTATTTTTACTAAATTAATATTAATTATTTCGATTTTTTATCTAAAATTATTATTACATTAATAGAGTGTTTAAAAACGATATGAATAATGTAATATAAATAAAAAAACTTTTTTGAATACCGATATTCAAAAAAGATGTGAACCTAATTTTACTGGAGCAGGCGACGGGAATCGAACCCGCGTAATTAGCTTGGAAGGCTAATGTTCTACCATTGAACTACGCCTGCATGTGCTTTAATATAATAACATATTAAAGCGTTTATGTTAAAGTTTATTTAACTAATTTTGAAATTTTTTCTTTTAACATATTATATGGCATAAAACCAAGACTAGAATCCACAACAATTCCATTTTTAATATAAAATAAACTTGGAATTGAATTAACTCTATATTGCATTGCCTCATTTCTAAAATGATCTACATTAATTTTAATAAAAGTTACATCAGCAAAATCTTTACTAGCATCTTCAATTAATGGTGATAACATTTTACATGGTCCACACCAATCAGCATAAAAATCAATTACAACATTTTTATTTTCTTTTAATAAATTTTCTAAGTCATCATTTGAACTATAATGAATTAACATAATTTTTTCCTCCTAAATATATATGTAGTATTAGATTAACGAAAAAATTAAAAAAATTAAAGCAATATGCACCGGATAATATAAATAAAATCCATATTGAATAATTTTATTTGAATATCCTTTTTTATGATTATAAAAAAGGAGTATAAAACACGTTAGCATTGCATAACTTTGTATTGAATTATTAGTTATATCTGGGAATCCAACATAATTTAAAGCTGTAAATATAACTCCAGTAATAATTAAAGCAATACAAACAAACATATTGTATCTAAATTTATAATTAACAGCTACTTTGTATTGTTCAGTTGTAATATTATTTAATTTAGCATTTTTTTCGCATTTAATATCTGAATATTTGGTAAATATATACATTAACATTCCAAGAACATATGAATAAATATGATATTGCATGAAAAAGCCATAAGGTAGCCAATAAATTGTTATTCCATTATATTCATATGATTCTAAAATTGTTGATAATATTACATAAGCAATTGGAATAAGAATTAAAGATTTAATTATTTTATTTTTATTTTCAATAAAATATATACTCACTGCGATTAATAATAAATCTAAAAATACATTTCCAAATTTTGCAATATCATCTAAATTTAAACCATATTGCATAATAATTTCTGCAATTAAAATAATAAAAGCAATTATAGAAATTCTAAGTAAATAAAGTGGTCTATTTTTAGTATATTTCATACCTTCAATAATTAAAAATATAATTATTGGAAGACACAGTCTTCCAATATATCTAAATACTAAACCAATATTGTTTAATATTGGATCAACTCCATAAAATGTCATTAAAGCCATTCCGATATGATCTAGTGTCATTGTAATAATTGCAATAATTTTTAATACTAGTGAATTTAGACAAAGAATTTTATTCATACTGGAATATTATAAAATAAATAACATTATATAAGAAATTAAATTATTTAACATATGAGCAATATAACTTCCTTCAAGTGAATATTTATCATATATAAAACACAAAAAAGAAGAACTAATTAAATATGAAAATAATGCAATAATTTCACTGGTAATATCACTTGATGCAAAATTAATATGAATAACTGTGAATAATAAAATACTAACAACATAAGCTAATATCTTATTTATTTTATTAAGAGTTCCAAATAAAGCAACTCTATAAACTAATTCTTCAGCAAGTGGAGCAAAAATTACTACAGTAAAAAATCCTAGTGCATAATTATCTTTAATTGCATTAATTACTAATTCTTGATTATCATTTGTATTAATTCCTGGAATAAATGAAGTTAGATAATTATATAAAAGAGATATTCCAATCATTAAAATAGAAAATAATACCCCATAAATTATATTTTTATATCGTTTATAAAATGAAATTATATATTTTAAATAATCTTTATAAATTATTAAAAAAATTACAATAACTATAATATAAGTTATTAAACTTATTGAAAAATTAACATTACCATTTAATAAGAAATTAGTTATATTTTCTTGAGTATAACCATATGAATTACTTAAAACTAAAGAAATAATTGCTTGAATTATACTTGGGAAAAATACAATTATTATAAAACCAAGCGCTAAAGATAAAGCTAGTTTAGAAAAATTAATATATAAAGTTGGATTATTTTTACTTTTTATATTTCCATTTGAATTTTCTTTTTTACATCGTGGACATTCAAAAAAATCTTGGTCATAAGTTGTTTTACAATTTTCACAAATTATTTCTTTAAGATAATTTTTTTCCATGCGAATATTATATAATATTTGCATGGATTTGTATTATATTAAAGATAAATATCAAAGTGAGATTGAAGTTACAAAATCTAAATTTATATCATATTTATTTCCAATTAATGATATTAATGAAGTTAGTGAAATTCTTTTAAATATTAAATCACAACACAAAAAAGCAAGACATTTTGTCTATTCTTATATATTTGATCAAAATTATTATTTTACTGATAATGGAGAACCTAGTAATACCGCTGGAAAACCAACTTTTGATATTTTAAAAAACTTAAACTTAAATCATGTCTTATTAATTACAGTCAGATATTTTGGTGGAATTAAATTAGGTGCTAGTAATTTACTTAGAACTTATATGCAATCTGCAAAAAAAGTCTGCGAAAGTGCAATATTTTATAAAATTGATTATTTAAATTATTTTGAATTAGAAATAAATAATCAAGATTTTAAAATTTTACAAAAGTTTATAATCAATAATAAAGGAATTATTGAAAAAATAATATATAATGGAAATGTAGTAAATTTAAATCTAAAGATTTATAAATCTTTAGATGAACTAATGTACTTATCAAGTTTAAAAATTATAAAACAAGAAATTGTTAAAAATTATGTGGAGGTAAAAAATAATGGCTGATTGTAATCATAATTGTGATGGCTGTAGTGTAGAAAATTGTTCATCTAGAATTGAAAAAATTACAACAGAAGTAAATACAACTATTAAACATTGTATTGGAATTATTTCTGGAAAAGGCGGTGTTGGAAAATCTCTTGTTACATCAATATTAGCCAACAGTTTAAATAATTTAAAAAAGAATGTTGGAATTTTAGATGCTGATATCACAGGACCAAGTATTACAAAAACACTAGGCATCAAAGATAAAGCATTTTCAGATGGACATGTTTTATATCCATCATATTCTAAAAATCATATTGGTGTAATGTCAGCTAATATGTTATTAGAAAATGAAGAAGATCCAATTATTTGGCGAGGTGTTTTATTAGGTAATTTAGTTAAACAATTTTATAGTGAAGTAAGATGGGGAGTATTAGATTATTTATTAATTGATATGCCACCTGGAACTGGTGATATTGCTTTAACAACTTTTCAATCAATAAAAATTGATGGAATTATTGTTGTCACAACTCCTCAAAGTTTAGTTAAAAGTATTGTTAATAAAGCAATAAAAATGGCAAATGAGATGAATATTCCAATTTTAGGTGTTATTGAAAATATGGCTTATGTTGAATGTAAAAAATGTCATGAAAAAAATTATATTTTTGGAAAATCTCATACTAAAGATATTTTAAAAGAATTTAATTTAGATCTTCTTGCAAGTTTACCATTAAAAGAAGAAATTTGCGAAAAAGTTGATCAAGGATTAACCGAAGATTTAAAAATTGAAGAAATTGATGAAGCTAGTAAAAAAATTATTAATAAATTAGAAAAATAAAAATTAAACGAGGTTAAAAATATGATAGTAGATTATTTTACAAAAGAAGAATTAGAAGAAAGAAGAAATAAATTATTAGAAAACATTGATGATTTTTCAATTGTTTTATTATTTTCTGGCGTCCCAAAAATGGAAACTGCTGATGAAGAATATTATTTTTCTGTTAATAGAAATTTTTATTATTTATCTCAAATTGATCAAGCTGACAGTATTTTATTAATGGTTAAAACTCCAGTTAATAGCGAAAAATACTTATTTATCAAACAATTTGATGAGAAAAAAGAAAGATGGACTGGAAAAACTCTTAAAAAAGAAGAAGCCTGTCAATTATCTGGTTTAGATAATGTATTATTTAGAGATACTTTTAAAGCTAAATTTAAAATGATTTTAGAAGAATTACATGCTAATACTTCTAAAGTTAATATTTATTTAGATCTTGAACCAGAAATTAAAATTGATACTGAATTTTCAACAAATAGTGCTAAACAATTTCTACTTGATAAATATGATTTTATCGAAGTCAAAGATGTTTATGGATTAATCATTGGTCAAAGAATGGTTAAATCTCATGCTGAAATTCAACATATTAAAGAAGCAATTAGAATCACAAGAAACGCTTTAGATGAAGTCATGTTAAATTTAAGACCTGGATTATATGAATATCATTTAGCTAGTGTATTTGAATACTCATTAAGAAAACAAGGAAATTATTATCCAAGTTTTAATACAATTGCAGCAGGTGGAGAAAATGCGACTATCTTACACCATCCAATTCCAAATGGTTTATTAAATGATGGAGAATGTATTTTATTTGATTTAGGATGTCAATATCGACATTATTGTAGTGATATTTCAAGAGATTATCCAATTAATGGTAAATTTGATGAAAAACAAAAACAAATCTATCAAATTGTTTTAGATTGCAATAAATATATTATTTCAAAGATTCAACCTGGAATTACAATTAAAGAATTACAAGAATTAACAATTAAATTTTTCTGTGAAAAATTAAAAGAAATCGAATTAATTAAAGATGATTCAGAAATTAATGAGTATTATTTCCATAATGTTTCTCACCATTTAGGATTAGACACACACGATCCAAGTTATCGAGAAAAACCACTTGAACCAGGTAATATAATTACAGTTGAACCAGGATTATATATTAGACAACTTAAAATGGGATTTAGAGTTGAAGATGATATTTTAGTTACGGTTTCTGGAAATATTAATTTATCTGATTCAATTATTAAAGAACTAAAAGACATTGAAAAATTAATGTCTACTAGAAAATAATATGAGTAAAGTTTTATTTAAAAATCCATACATTTTAACAATGTGTGATGGCGAAAAAGTGTTTAAAAAAGATTTATTAGTTATTGATAATAAAATTGCAAAAATTGAAGAGAATATTAAAGACGTTGACAAAGATACAAAAATAATTGATGCTTCAAATACATTATTGATGCCTGGATTTGTTAACGCTCATACTCATAGTGCAATGGTATTTTCTAGATCAAGTAGTGATAATTTATCTTTAAGTGATTGGTTAAATAATTGCATATTTAAAATGGAAGCTAATTTAACCCCAGATTATGTTTATAATTTAGATAAAGTTGCATTACTTGAATATTTAACAAGCGGAATTACAACTTTCTTTGATATGTATTATTTTTCTGATTCAACATATCAATTATGTAGAAAGTGGGGATTTAGAAGCAATATTTTACTATGTCCAAGTGCGGCTAGTGTTAATGATGATGAATTTTTCAAAGATGCTGATGAATTATTCAATAAAAGCGATGATTTAAATAGTTTTAGATTTGGACTTCATGCTGAATATACAACAAATGTTGACGATATTAATTTTGTTAAAAAATTAATTCATAAATATCATTTACCATTTTCAAGTCATGTTTGTGAAACAAAAAATGAAACTGAAGGCTGTAAAAAAAGACACAATAATTTATCTCCAATTGAATATTTTAATTCTTTTGATATGTTTAAATATGGTGGGACTTTATTTCACTGCGTATATTTAAATGATAATGATTTTAAAATATTAAAAGAAAAAAATATATCAGTTGTTACATGTCCTGGAAGTAATGGAAAACTTGCAAGTGGTATTGCTCCAATTAAAAGATTAGTTGCTGAAGGAATAAATGTAGCAATTGGAACAGATGGGGCTGGTAGCAATAATTGTCTTGATATGTTTAAAGAAATTCATTTATTGTATAGCTTTTCAAAAATTAAAGAAGAAGATCCATGCAGTTTAAAAGCATATGATATTTTAAAAATGGCTACTATAAATGGAGCTAAAGCATTAGGTCTTAAAAATTTAGATGGAATAAAAGTTGGAAATTATGCTGACATTATTTTAATTGATTTATTAAAACCAAATATGCAACCAATTAATAATTTAATTTCTAATTTAGTTTATAGTGGTTCAAAAGATAATATAAAATTAACAATGATTAATGGAAAGATTTTATATTATGAAAATAAATTTTTAATTAATGAAAATATAAGCGATATCTATCAAAAAGCTCAGCAAATCTCAGATATTTTAAATAAAGATAATATATATAAAACTAATTAATTAAAATAAGTTTTTAAAAATAAATTTGATACTTCTATATGGAAATTTTCTAAATATAAAGTATCATTTTTTTTGCTCTCATCAATGATATATTTAGTATTATTATTCAAAAAACTATGCAGATCTAAGGTATTTTTATTATAATATACTTCATTTTCGGCTAAATCATTTAAATATACATCCATGTCTTTAATTTGAGATCCTTGTCGATATTGAATGCTTGGAACATAGCCTTGACCATAACCAAGTGGATTATTTTCACTATATGATAATCCATATTTTTCTTTTTGTTGTTCAATGTTTTCGTTTAATAATTTTGAGTCTATATAATAAAAATTAATTAAATCATCATTATTAATTAAAGAATTATTAACATATGGATATAAAACATTACTCATATAACTTCGACAATCTGGACAACTTTCTCTTCCAAAATATACAAGCATTTCTTCATTATTTTCAATTTTATTATCTAAAATTGTTGTATTTATTTTATATATATTTGGATTTATTATTTTATCTTTTAAATATTCTTTTAAGTAATTGTAATCATTAAATTCATTTTTTGTTGATGAAGTTTTATAAGAATTTTGTAAAACTAATTCTCCTTCATTAAATAAACATAAACTTGGAAAACTAACATCTAAATTTATTCCATAATTATTTTCTTTATTTAATAGAGTGTTTTCAATTCGATAAAATAAGGTATTATTTTCACGCATATGTTTTTTTAATATTGAATCAAAAGCTGTATAACAAGTACATCCTAAATCATCATAAATAACAAGCGCAAAAGATTCTTTTGAATTTAATTTATTTTCAAAACTAGTTAATCCATCAATTTCTTCTAATTTAACATCATCTTTTTCATATTTTTGACCAATTGAAAGTTTAATTGGCTCATTTAATTTATCATTTGCTTCTTCATTATTACAACTAACTAATGATATACATATAGATAGTAGAGAAAAGTATTTTATTAACTTATATTTCATACTTATTATTATATTAATTTATTTTAAATATTTATATATTTTTATTATCATTTTTGAGAAAAAAATCTAGTAATTTTTTTATAAAAATTTCATTAAAAAAATGTAAAAAAATTTGAGCTATTTTTTAATAAAAAAATGATTTAAATTTTCAATAAAAAAATATGAAAAAATTTCACTTAAAAAAAGTTAATACAAACACGATTTTATCGATATTTTAAGCATATTTTTCAATTTTAAAATTTCTTCAAAAAAATTATTAAAAAAATTTCTTGTTTTTAAGTAAAAATTCTATATAATTTTTAAACTGTAAATTAATGGTTTATTTTGGGGGTAAATTTTATGGAAAAAATGCCAAAAATTATTACTTTAAAAAATGTAACAAAAGTATTTGATGATACTGTTGTCGTTGACAAAATAAATTTTTATATCAGAAAAGGTGAATTTGTTACAATTTTAGGTCCATCTGGATGTGGTAAGACAACCACATTAAGAATGATAGCTGGTTTTGAAACACCAACTAGTGGAGACATCTTATTAAATGATATTGATATTACATCAATTCCGCCATATAAAAGACCGGTTAATACGGTTTTTCAAAGATACGCTTTATTTCCACATTTAGATATATATGAAAATGTAGCATTTGGTTTAAAGCTTAAAAAAATACCAGTTTTAAATAAAGATAAAAGTGGAAAACCAATCTTAAAAATAAATAAAGCAAAAATTAAAGACTTAAAAGCTCAAGTTAAAAGATTAGAAAAAGATAAATTAATATCTGAAGATGAAAAAAATTCTAGAATTACTGCCTTAAATACTCGTATCGAAGATTTATATAGTAATCCAGAACAATCTTATAAATATAAAAAATTTTCTGAAAAAGAAATCGATGAAAAAGTTTTAAAAGCTTTAACAATTGTTGATTTAGATGAATTAGAAGATAGAGATATATCTACTTTATCCGGTGGTCAACAACAAAGAGTTGCGATTGCAAGAGCAATTTGTAATGAACCAGAAATTTTACTTCTTGATGAACCATTAGGTGCACTTGATTTAAAAATGAGAAAAGATATGCAACTTGAATTAAAAGAAATGCATAAAAAATTAGGCATTACTTTTATTTATGTTACTCATGATCAAGAAGAAGCATTAACAATGTCGGACACAATTATTGTCATGAACGATGGTATAATCCAACAAATTGGAACACCTCAAGACATTTATAATGAACCTAAAAATGCTTTTGTTGCAGATTTTATTGGAGAAAGTAATATCTACAACGCAACAATGGTTGATAAATTAAAGGTTAAATTTTTAGGTCATATTTTTGATTGTGTTGACGATTTTGAAGTTAATAAAAAAGTTGATGTTGTAGTTAGACCTGAAGATGTTGAAATTCATTTAAGAAAAACTAAAAATTCTGTTGAAGGTGTGATTACAAGTAAAGTTTTTAAAGGTATAAATTATCAATATGTTGTAATGGTTGGAAGAAACGAAGTTATAATTCAAAGTAAAATTGATTACAAAGAAAATGCAAAAGTTTATTTAACCATTGCAAAAGATGGTATTCACATCATGGAAAAAGAACTTAGTAAAAATATTTATACTGATGCATATATTAACAAAAATCATAAACTTGTCATTGATGATGCAGAATTTGATGTTGACTTAACAAAATTATTACTTGGAAGTACAATTAACGAAGATGATTTAGTTGTCTTAAAAGATAAAACATATGATTTTAAAGATGCTGATGTTGTTGCAACAGTTTTACCTCAAGATATCGAAATTAGTGACAATATTGAAGATTGTAATATTAAAGGTGAAATTATTTCACAAGTCTATAAAGGCGATCACTATTTATTAATTGTAAGAACGGAAGGGGAAGAGGATTTTATTATTGAAACTCCATATACATTTAATGTTAATGATATTGTTGGTTTAAAAATTAATAAAGAAAATATCCAATTAAGATTAAAAGGAGATTTAGATCAATATGAAAATTAGAATCTCTCGTAAAAATTTGGCTATACCATATTTTATATTCTTAATTTTATTTATTTTAATTCCAATTTTAATTATTGTATTTTATGCATTTACTGATGCTGAAGGATATTTTTCTTTTGATGCTTTAGTTACATTTTTTTCAAATTATACAAAATTAAATGTTTTATTAGTGTCTTTATTAATTGGTTTATTTAATACGATTTTATGTCTTTTAATTGGATATCCAATTGCTTATATATTATCTAATAAAAAATTTAATAAAAATTATGTACTTGTAATGTTATTTGTAATGCCAATGTGGATTAACTTTGTATTAAGAACTGGTGCTACAAGAGATTTATTAAATTGGATTGGTTTAAATACTGGATCTTATCCAATAATTGCCACAATGATTGGTATGGTATCTAATTATTTACCATTTACAATACTTCCTTTATATTCAACAATGCTTAAATTAGATCAATCTCAAATTGAAGCGGCTAGTGATTTAGGATGTAATCCATTTCAAGTATTTACAAAATCAATTATTCCTCAAACAATTCCAGGAATTGTCTCTGCTGCAATGATGGTATTTATGCCAACTATGTCAAGCTATGTTATTTCAGATACATTATCTGAGGGAAAAATTACGTTATTTGGTAATTCAATTTATTTATCATTTACAAATTCTGATTGGAATGGCGGTAGTTTCATGGCTTTAGTTATGTTAATTATTGTCTTTATTTCAATGATATTCTCACATAAATTTGATAGAAATAATCAAGAAGGGAGATCTAGTGACTTATGATTAAAAAAATATTTGCACATTCTTTCTTGTATTTAATTTTATTATTCTTGTATTTACCTATTTTTGTTTTAATCGCATTTTCATTTACAAATTCAACAAATTTAGGTGTATGGAACGGATTTTCTTTTGATTTATATACAGCTCTTTTTAAAGATAGTGAAATAATGGCTGCTTTAGGAAATACCTTAATTATTGCAATAATTTCCGCAATTATTTCAACAATTTTAGGAACTCTTGGAGCAATTGGAACATATTATTCAAAAAGAAGAACTAGACAAGTAATAGAAAGCTTAACACAAATTCCGGTTGTTAATGCGGAAATTGTTATGGCATTAAGTTTAACTGTAATGTTTGTCTTTATTGGAAGTAGCATTTTCCATAGTTCATTATTCTCATTTTGGACTTTATTAATTGGTCATTGTTGTTTATCAGTTCCATTTGTTTATTTAAATGTTAAACCAAAACTTCAACAAATGGATCCAAGTTTATATGAAGCTGCCCTTGATTTAGGTGCAACTCCAACAAGAGCTTTAAATAAAGTTGTGATTCCTCAAATTCTTCCTGGTATTGCAAGTGGATTTTTACTTTCAATTACATTATCTTTAGATGATTTTATTGTTACTGCATTTACAAGAGGTCCAGGATTATTAAATGGTGAAGGACAAATTGAAACTTTGTCAACATTAGTTCAAGCAAAAATTAAAAAAGGACCAATTCCACCAGAATTAAGAGCACTTACAACAATTATTTTCTTAGTTGTTTTATTGATTGTTATTTTATATAGCATTAAAGTTAATTTAAAAAATAGAAATATTTCAAAACACACAAATAGAAGAAATAAATTACAAATGGCTATTAATAAATCAAATTCTTTTGATGTTAAAGGAGGTAAATAATAAATGAAAAAAAATTATTTAAAATTATTTAGTTTTTTATCTTTATTCTTATTTATTGCTCCAAGTGTCTCTTCTTGTGGAAATAGCAAAAATTATGATGACATTTTAAGAATTTATAACTGGGAAGATTATATTTATTTAAATGATCCAGATGAAGGTTATACTGAAAAAGATTTAGTTGAACAATTTGAAGATTATATTTATGAAACAGAAGGTAGAAAAATTAATGTAATTTATGATACTTTTGATACAAATGAGTCAATGCTTTCTCAAATTAAGACTGGTAAAGTTTCATATGATTTAATTTGTCCAAGTGATTATACAATTCAAAGAATGATTCAAGATGATTTATTAGAACCATTTGATGAAGGCTCAACTCCAAATTATGATAAAAATGTCAGTGATTTTTTACTAAATAAATTAGATGCAATTACAATTACTAAATATGATGAAAATAATAATGTCATTAAAGAACAAGGTTTAGTAAATAAATATGCTAGAGGTTATTTCTGGGGTACATTAGGATTAATTTATAATCCAAATAATGGCGAAATTGATCCAGATGAAATGAGAGCAGATTTACAAAATTGGTCTTGTTTATGGGATGAAAAATATCATAATAAAGTAAGTATTAAAGATTCAATGAGAGATACTTATGCAGCTGGAATAATGGAAGCTTTTAAAAGTGAATTTACTAGTTTAAGAAATGATTATCTAGCTAATAAATTAAGTGAAGAAGAATATAACAAAGAAGTTACAAAATTATTTAATAGAAGTGATGATGAGGCTATTTCAAATGTTTTAGATGCTCTTCTTAGATTAAAAGAAAATATTTTTGGCTTTGAAGTTGATAGTGGTAAAGAAGATATTCAAACTGGAAAAATTTGGATAAACTTAGCTTGGTCAGGTGATGCAACTTATGCAATGGATCAAGCTGAATCAAATGAAAATCCAGTTTACTTAGAATATTCAATTCCAAATCTTGGAGCAAATATTTGGTTTGATGGTTGGGTTATGCCAAAAGGCGCTAATAAAGATTTAGCTCAAAAATTTGTCGACTTTATTTCAATGTCCGATATTGCAGTTGAAAATGTTGACTATACTGGTTATACATCATTTATTACAAGTTATGAAGTCTTTGATTTAATTTCAACCTGGTATGATCCAAGATATTTTGAAAATGAAGAACTTGATCCAAACTATGATATAAGTGGTGGTAGATTAAAAGATGTAAGTTATGTTTTTGGAACAGATTTAACTTCTTATGGATATCCCGGTAAATATGGATTTATTGATGAAAATGGTGAAGTTATTACAGATAGTAATGGAAATCCAATTGAACCTAAATTCTTTGTTCCAGAAGAAGAAACATATCGACAAATCGATACACTATTTCCAGATAAAGAACAACTTTCATATCTTGCAGTAATGGATGATTTTCCAATTGATACAAGAGGCAAAATTTTAAATATGTGGGAAGAATTAAAGGGTACACCAATGCCTTTATATGCTTATATATTAATTGGAGTTGGACTTCTTTTAGTGATTGGTTTTATATTATTTACATATTTGAAAAAAAGATACGATCGAAAACAAAGAAAACTCAGAAGAGAAGAATTAAGAATTATTAAAAATAAAAATGTTTTAAAAAATTAACAAAAATAGGATATATTTTTAATACTATTAATTTTATTTTTGTTATAATTTTTATATGGATAAAACAAATGTAACAACATTAAAAATTTCTTCTTTACAAGATTATCTAGAAAGATTATTAGTGCTTAGTAAAGAGAAAAAAAATATTAGAAATGTCGATTTAGCAAATAAGTTAAATTATTCTAAAGCTAGTGTTTCAGTTGCGTTAAAAAAACTAAAAGAAGAAGGTTATGTCTTAATTGATGAAAAAGGATTTATAACTTTAACTCCAAGTGGTTTAAAAATAGCTGAATTTGTCTTAGATAGACATATAAATTTAACAAAACTATTTGTTCAATTAGGTGTTAAAGAAAATGTTGCAAATGATGATGCTTGTAAAATTGAACATATAATTTCAAATGAAACATATTTAGCTCTAAAAAAATTAATTAAATAAAGTAAGTCGGTATAAATTGATGAAAAAAATAATAAATAAGATTATCTTTTTATTTATATGTAGTTTAAGTTTGTCAAGTTGTGGTTTTTTTAATGATCAATACTTAACAAATCCTGAAGATGGTTTAAAAATTACTAAAACATATAAAGTAAAAAATATTAATGAAGTTACTGGACAATCAACGTTAGATAGTACTGGTGAGCAAAATATTTTAGTAATTCCGGTTTCTTTTAGAGATTATGTAGAAAATAATACAAGTGAGTATTTAAATGCTATAAATAAAGCATTTTTTGGAACAAGTGATGAGACAAGCTATGAATCTGTATCTTCATTTTATGAAAAATCTAGTTATGGAAAATTAAAAATTAAAGGAAAAGTTGCTGATAAATGGTTCGACTCTGGTATTTATACATATCAATTAAAAGGGTATACAACCGATGCATCAAGTGGAGAAAACGGAACTTTATATTTACTTGATAAAGCTGTTAATTGGTATAAAGAAAATTACAATGATATCGCTGATTTTGATAATGATAAAGATGGCATAATAGATGCTGTTTGGTTAGTATATAATGCTCCAAATTATCAAAATAATCCTAGTTTAGATGATACTTTTTGGGCATTTACGTATTGGAATTTAAATAATTTAAATACTACAAATTATAATTCTGTATTGTATTCATTTGCGAGTGTTGATTTTATTTTTGGAGACGGCGATTTAAATTATCCAGATGCAAGAACTTATATTCACGAAACTGGTCATATGTTAGGACTTATTGATTATTATAGCGATAATTCTAGCGCACCAGCAGGAATGGTTGATATGATGGATTTTAATATTGGAGACCATAATGCATATTCTAAATTTTCTCTTGGCTGGGTTAACCCTCGAATTGCTACAAAATCAGGAGAATATACTCTTAAACCATTTCAAGAAAATGGTGATTGTATAATTGTTCCAGGAAATAATTATAATAATACTCCATATGATGAGTATTTTATGATTGAATATGTGACTCCAACAAATTTAAATTATCAAGATTATAATTATTTATATGAAGGAAAAAATTTAATAGGATATCAAAAATCCGGTATTAAAATCACTCATATTGATTCAACTGGTTATAGTATTTATTATCAAGGAAGTAATATGTATGCAATTGAACAAGATGATTATACTAAAATGGATATTTTATTAACTTCTAATTTTGTAAATCGAACATATGATTTCTTACTTGATGATGAAACTAATTTACCATTTTTAAGGTATACTTTAATGCAAAAAAATTATTCAAAGAATTTTAATATTTTAGAAGAAGATTTCTTGAATAGTGTTCCACAAAATATATATAGTTTAATTTCAGATTTCTTATTTTTTAAAGATGACGTTTTTGGCATAAAAAGTAATTCAAAGTATAAAAATTTAATGCCATCATTGTCAAATAAATTAAATGATGGTACATATTTTAATTCTCAAATTATTATTGGAGAATTAAACAAAGATGAAGCTAAAATTTCAATAAATTTATAAACTACTAAATTAGTACTAAAAATTTACTAAAATTACATATTTTTTATAAAATAGTTAAGTTTTGCATAATTTTTTATTATTTTTTATATAAAATTTTTAATTATTTTTATAATAATAACACATAAAGAAAGAGGTAATTATTATGAAAGTAAATGTTATAAATGGTACTTTAACAAATAAAGAACAACAAGCATATGTTGATCATGCTTTAAAAAATTGTGACGGAAAAGAATTAGAAGAATTAGATATTAAACTTGATGGTGATTTTGTTGATTTAACATATCATTTTAAGGCTCAACCTTTTGAAAGAATTAGAAGAATCACTGGATATTTAGTTGGAACTTTAGATCGATTTAATGACGCTAAAAGAGCAGAAGTAGAAGCTAGAGTTAAACATAGTATGTCTAATTTCTGTGATTGTAATCACTAATTATTATTATTTTTTGTAAATAGTTTAAAAATAAGTTAAGAAGTATTTGATATATCTCAAATACTTTTTGTATAATAATAAGGCCACTTAATTATGGCGAGTGTGGTGAAGTGGTTAACATTACCGGCTGTGAACCGGTCATTCGTGGGTTCGAATCCCATCACTCGCCCCATCTTTGAAAAACGCCTATAATGCCTCTGCATTATAGGTTATTTTTTTACCAAAAATTACCAATTTATGCTCGTTATGTCGTATCCTAAAAATTTAG